>JAKALX010000250.1 GCA_021823905.1 Chloroflexota bacterium
GAAGAAGCTCGACGCCGCCTTCGTCGTGCGCTCCGACGCCGACCGCCTGAAGAAGGCCGTGCCGGAGCTGCAAGAGTCGACAATCGGGCACTCGCTCTTCTTCGGCATGCGCTTCTTCGTTGGCGCCGCGCCCTTCGACGACCAGCGCTTGCGCACCGCCCTGAGCATCGCCCTCGACCGTCGTGACATGCTCCAGCGCTTCTTCGACGGCTCCGGCGACGTCAACCCCTGGGTCAGCTGGCCGGTGAAACGCTGGACGCTGCCCCACGCCGAGCTCGTAACCATGCCCGGCTACCGCCCCGGCACGGACGGACGCGACGCGGACATCAAGGACGCCAGGGCGCTCCTGGCGGCCTACACCGGCGACAAGAAGCTCCCGGCGACCCTCAACCTCTTCGTCCTCGACGAAGCCGAGACCAACCTCAAGATGGGCAGCACCATCCGCGACCAGTTGAAAGCGGCGCTCGATCTCCCCGTCACCGTCTACCCGGTGACGCTCAAACAGCTCGGCGCGGCCCAGATTACCAGCGAGTACACCTGGGCCGCGGGTCAAGACATCGGCTGGGTCGACCTCGACGACTGGGTCTACCCGTACTTCCACAGCTCCGGCACACGCAACACGTTCGCCCTCCGCGACCCCGATCTCGACAAGCTGATCGAGGCTCAGCGCGCGGAGTTGGACGAGACAAAGCGCCGCGCCGTGGGCTACGACATCCAGCGCAAGCTCCTTGCCCTGAACGCCGGCGTGAACTTCGTCAGCGAGACCGTCGTTGCCCTTCGCCGTTCCTACGTGCGCGAGTTCCCGCTCGACATCGCCGACGGCTACCAGCACCGGTTCGCCGACTGCTGGATCGACCGAACGGATCCCGATTTCCGCGGCCGCTGATCGCGCTCAGGCTCGTCTGGTTCAGCTGGCCAGGCGGACGTCAAAGCGGTAGCCCGAGCCGCGAACGGTGCGCACCGCGCGTGCGGCCGGCGTCTCGTCGAGCTTGCGCCGGATATTCGACACGTGCCGGCGGAGGATCTGCAGGTAACGGTCGTCCGCGCCCATGCCCCAGCCGCGTTCGATGATTTCGCTCGCGCTGACCGTGCGATTTGGCCGGGCGAGCAGCATCGCCAGGATCTCGGACTCACGTTCTGTCAATGCGACTTCGAAGCTGCCGAGCCGGAGGAGACCGCGTATCGGATCGAGCTCGAAGGTGCCTGCGACCACCATCTCCGCGTCACTCACGCCCTCGCGGGCCATCGCCCGCATGCGGCGCTGCACAGCCGGCGACTCGAGGGTTCCGCGGGCGAGGCTGTCGATCTCGGGCCGGTAGCCGGCCGGGAAGGCAACGCCGGGGGCCGACTCCGGTTGCACGTAGAGCACCGGGACCAGGCGCCAGCGCCGGTGCTGCTGGAAAGCGGCGGCGACGCGTTGCTGCTCGTCCACGTCCATGCCGGCGAGAACGAGGAGGTCATAGACCTTGCTCGCCGCCCGTCCGAGGGATGGCTCACTGGTCGAATAGATCTCGACGACGAGCCGGCCGTCGAGAAGCGAACGGCCTTCCAGCGCGGGTGACAGCCCGTGAGCAATCGCAAGCACTGTGGGCAACACATTCCTCCAGCCAGGAGACGACCGGCGCCCGTGGGGACGCGTTCGTCATCCCCACACCAATCGCCCTCACCTGATGCTACGGACGATCTCCGCCCAATCGAATCGGGGCTTTCCCCAGAATGGCCGCTCAGAACCGCCCGGCTCGTCTGGCGCGAGCGCTACAGTCCTCGGGCCAGGATCTCGCGCGCAACCTCGCGCACGTCAGGCTGATAGGTTCCTCGCTCGATCGCTGCCTGCAAACGCGCCACCTGATCGGGCCGGATCTCCGGCGACGCCTCGACAACGGCGCTGGCGTGGCTCAGCTCACGGGCCGGAGCGCCGATCTGCGCGCCGTCCGCCGGAATGCGAGCGCGCGGCGCAAGGCGGCGGCGGGCAGCGGCGATGTCGTAGATCAGCCCCAGCGGCGGAGCGGTTTCGCCCGGCTTCTGTATCTCTCCCATGCGACGGTTCCTCTCTTTGCACGGTGGCGATGGAACTTGGCCCAGAACACGTTCAGGTGAGCGTTCCGGTGACCACCAGCCTGTTCTTCAAGTCATGCGTGCAGGTGAGCAGTGTGATCGTTGACGCCTGGCTCGAACGCAACACCTGCACGGCATCCGGCGGAACCACGGCAACCCGGTCGACGCGGTACCGGTAGACTGAATCGCCGGAATAGACCTGCACCACGTCGCCCTCGTTCACGCTGTCGAGGCGCGCGAACGCCGCGAGGTTGTGCCGGTCCGCAACCGAGACGTGGCCCGTGAGGACGACGTTCCCCGGTTGGCCCGGCAGTGCCGAATCGATGTGATGCCCGACGGCGTGCCACGCGGTCTCCCACTTAGCCTCGCCGTTGTCGACCACCACGCCAACTTCCGAGATCGGCGCGTCGATCCCTACGGACGAGACGACGACCCGCGTCGGCAACCCACCGATTTGCAGGCTCGAAACGGCGATTGCACGCGGACCAGGAGCGGCGATGGTCACAGACTCAACCCTGGGTCGCGACGACCCGGAGCCGGTCCAGGGGCCAAACCACGCGACGGCGCCGGCCGCTGCCACAATCAGGGCTGCCGCCCAGACCAGGCCACGCGATCGGCGCTTCGGAGACTCGGCCTTCGCCACTCCCGGTTCCTCCGCGCACGCCGCGAATATGGCCCGGACAGGCCGCGTGCTCTTTGGTAACCATCGACGGTCGCGACCCGATCTTGAAAGACAACTCGGGGCAAAAAGCGGCAGGGAGATGACCAAACGGTGACAGGCCGTTCGCTACAAGGACAGAAGAGACCGCCGGCCGCATCCGCGTCCGAGACGCCTAGAATCGCACCAGCCGCACGTTGTAGATGCCGTCGATCGCCTCGATCTGCCCGAGCTGTTCCTCATTCGGAACATCGTCGACGGTAATGAGCATCAGCGCGCGTCCGCGCGGGCCGCGACGGCCGACCTGCATCGAGCTGATGTTGATGTCCAGCTTGCCGAGCAGCGTGCCGATGCGGCCGATCATACCGGGCCGGTCCTCGTTGTCGCAGGCCAACAGCAGCGACGACGGCTCGGGCATGAGATCGACATCGAGACCATTGATCATCACGACGTGCGGCTGGCCGTGCTCGACCGTGCCGCCGACGCTCACCTCCGCCTCCGTCGTCGTCACCTTCACGCGCACCAGGTTGTGGAAGACCTCGTGCGAGGCGCGCATCCGCTCGTCGATGTTCCAGCCGCGCGACTGCGCCACGAGAGTGGCGTTGACCATGTTCACGTTCTCTTCGCTGATCGGCTGGAGCAGCCCGCGAATGACCGACGCCCTGAGCGGCGTTACGTCGTGGTCGCAAATCTCACCGTGATAGTCGATCTCGATCGATGTGAGTTTGCCGGTGATGAGTTGCGTGGCCACCTTGCCGAGGATCTCGGCAACGCCCATATAGGGGCCGACCACCTTCAGCGTCTCGGGCGCGAGCATCGGTGCGTTGACCGCGTAGCGCGCCGGCTTGCCCGAGAGGATGTCTACTATCTGTTCCGCGACATCGACCGCGACGCGCTCCTGGGCCTCCGCCGTCGACGCGCCGAGGTGGGGCGTGACGATGATCCGCGGATCGCCGAGGACCGGGTTCGCCGGATCGACCGGCTCCTTCGTGAAGACGTCGATCGCGGCGCCGGCGACCTTGCCGGACTTGACCGCCTCGGCCAGTGCCGCTTCGTCGATGATGCCGCCGCGCGCAACGTTGATGAGCCGCACGCCGTCCTTCATCTTCGCGATCTCGGCTGCGCCAATCATGCCGCTCGTCGTCGCCGTCAGGGGCGGGTGCACGGAGACAAAGTCCGACAGCATGAGCAACTGCTCGAAATCGACCGACTCGACGCCGAGCGCTTTCGCCCGCTCGACCGAGACGAACGGGTCGAACGCGAGCACACGCATCTCCATGCCGAGCCCGCGGCGCGCGACCTCCGAGCCGATCTTGCCGAGCCCGACGATCCCGAGCGTCTTACCGCGAACCTCGGTGCCGACGTACGTCTTGCGGTCCCATTTGCCGTCGCGCATCGAGGCGTAGGCCTGCGGGACGTGGCGCGCCAGCGCCATCAGCAGCGTGATCGTGTGCTCGGCGGCCGCGATCGTGTTGCCCTGCGGCGCGTTGACCACGATGACGCCGCGTTCGGTCGCGGCGTCCAGGTCGATGTTGTCGACGCCCACGCCGGCACGACCGATGACGACAAGCTGCTTCGCCGCCTCGATGATCGGCCGGGTCACCTTCGTCTCGCTGCGAACGACGAGCGCGTCATAGTCGCCGATGATCGCGACAAGTGTGTCGGCGGGCAGGCCGGTCTTCACGTCGACCTCGCCGACGGCGCGGAGCATCTCGATGCCCTCGGGGGCGACCGGGTCGGCGATGAGGATGCGCGGGCGAGCGTCGGGCATGGGGTGTTTCTCCTTCAGGGTTGCGAGGGCGAGTTCAACGGTCGCCGGGATACGCGCCTTGCCGGCTTCCCAGCGGCTCACGGTTGCCTGGTCAACGCCAAGGGCGGCGGCAAGCGCGGACTGGGAGAGGCCGAGGGCGTTGCGGGCGGCGGTGAACTCGGCGGTGTCCATGCCATGCATTTTGCATGACGAAGATGTTTCATGCAATTTGCATAGAGGAACCACAACAACGGGTCCGAGGCGCCCCGGAGGGCGCACGTGCTTCTTCAGCCGTGCGCTTTCGATGCTGCCAAAACCCGGCTCGGCGGGTCGCTCACGCTTCCACGTACTGACCGCGTCGTCCTGTCTGCCGCTCGGTCAGACCGCCGTCTCCACGTACTCCGCCAGCGTCGCCGGCTCGGGGATGTCGAGTCCGTCTTCCTTCAGGCCTTCGATGTGGAAGACGATAGCTTCCCGAATCTCCCGCTCGACCTCTTCGACCGATTGACCGGTGGCGACGCAACCCGGCAAATCCGGCACATAGGCCGAGTAGTTCCGCTCCGCTCGCTCAATCACCACCGCGTAGCGCCTCATGACCTTCGCCTTTCTATGCCGGCCTGCTTCCAGATGCTGTTCAGAGTACCCGTGGCCAGGTCGTCGCTGGGCTTTCCAGGCACCGTAACACGTCCCGGCTCCGTCGCATGCTTGAACTGCCGATGACTTCCTCTGACCGCAACCAAATGCCAGCCATCTGCCTCGAGGGCAGCGAGGACGTCTCGCACGTGCACCCGGCAATCCTACCGTCAGGTGCTCCATGACGCGCGGCCTCACGGGAACTCACGCCTCAATGATAAGCCGGACTCACGGGAAATCCGGCGACCGCCAACGGCGTGAACCAGCCTTACGCCCGCGCCCTCGCCTCTTTCAGCAACTTCTCGACAACGTCGAGCGCCGAGACCACGTCTTCCTTCGTGAAGAAGCCGAGGTGGCCGACGCGGAAGATCTTGCCTTCGAGCTTGCCCTGGCCGCCGCCGATGACGACGCCAAACTCCTCGCGGGCGCGCTTGCTGATGGCTTTGCCGTCGACGCCCTCGGGCCACCAGACGGCGGTCACGGTGTTCGAAGCGAACTTCTCGTCGACCGGGACGAGCTTCAGGCCCCAGCTCTTCACGCGCTGGCGGGTGTAGTCGGCGACGACCTGGTGGCGGCTGAAGATGCTCTCCAGGCCCTCGGCCCGCATGAGCTCGAACGCGCGGTCCATCGCGTAGTAGATGCTGAGCGCCGGCGTCCACGGCGTCTGGAGCTTCGCGATGGAGTCGCGCGTCTTCGCGGCGTCGAAGTAGAAGCGCGGCATCTTCGCCTCGGCGTTCGCGGCCCAGGCGCGCGCGCTCATGTAGACGAACGCGAGGCCGGGAGGCGCCATCCAGCCCTTCTGCGAACCGCTGACGACGACGTAGATCGGAA
>JAKALX010000251.1 GCA_021823905.1 Chloroflexota bacterium
CGTTGGCGCCACGAGGGCCATGCCAACGACGAAAGCGCTGATCCAGGCGAGCTTGCCGAGGAAGCCGGCAATGAGCGTGCGGCCCAGCTCGCCGCCGAGGGTGGTCTGGGCGAAGTCGACGCTGCCGAGCGTCCAGTTGGCTTCGTTCAGGGCGAGGGCGCCCCAGGCGAACCAGGCCAGCGCTGCCACGCCCAGCGCGCGCCGCGCAAAGGCTCGTCCCTCCTGATGAGCGCCCTGGCGGACGGCGGCGACGGACGCGACGGCCAGTCCGAGGAGGATGAACCCGCCTGCTCCGAGCGTTCGAAGCAGCGTGTCTCGCGCGTCCGCGAGCAGCGAGGTGACATCGACCACGACGAGCAGGGCTGCGACAGCAAGTGCGCCGACGGCCACGGCAAGTGCGCCGCGGTAGGGGAACCGATCGAACGGGAATGAGAACCGCCCGCGCTGCCGCCGGGATCGGGGCGAGCGCGAGCCGCGGGGGCGCGATCGTGCGCGTGCCGTCATGGCGCGCTTCTCCTTCATTCCCCGGCCGTCGCTACCCCGCGTGCGGAGCCGGTGCGGCGCTGGTTCCTGACTCAGACCTCGACTGTCACGGTCAGGACCATGGGCCGCCTGCGGGTCTCATCATAAAGGAACTTGCTCACTGCGTCCCTGATCCGGCTGTTCACGTCGCCGAATTCGGCATAATGCTCGGCGCCTTCGAGCGACCTGGCGACCATCCTCTTCGTCTTTTCCAGGAGATCCTCGCGCTCGTCCAGATCGATGAATCCGCGGGCGAGCACCTCGGCCTGGCGCTCGAGCTTCCCCGTCTTCTTGTCGACGGCGACCATGACGACGACGACGCCGTCCGTCGAAAGGTGTGCCCGGTCGCGGAGGATGTGCTGGTCGACGTCGCCGATGCCCAGACCGTCGACATAGACGTAGCTCGCGGGCACGCGGTCGGCGAGCCATGCGTTGTCCTCGTCGATCTCGAGCACGTCGCCGTCGGTGAGCACGAAGGCGTTGCCGTTCGGGACGCCGACGGACTCGGCGAGGCGGGCGTGAACGACGAGGTGGCGGTACTCGCCGTGAACAGGGACAAAGTACTCGGGCTGGAGGACAGCCTGGATGATCTTGAGCTCCTCGCGGCTGGCATGGCCGCGAACGTGAATGTTCGAGACGCGGTTGTAGAGAACGTCGGCGCCAAGGCGGAAGAGGTTGTCGACGTTGCGGTAGACGGCCTGCTCGTTCCCGGGGATGGCGGTCGCGGAGAGCACGACGGTGTCGCCCTGGGCGATCTGGATGTGGCGGTGGTCGCCGTTGGCCATGCGGGTGAGGGCGCTCGTGGGCTCGCCCTGGCTGCCGGTGGTGATGATCACGAGCTTCGAGGAGGGCGTGTTCCGCATCTCGTCGACGCCGACCACGACGCCGTCGGGAGCGTTGAGGTAGCCGAGTTGCCGCGCCATCGCGACGTTGTCAATCATCGAGCGCCCGGTGACAAAGACCTTGCGGTTGGTGAAAACGGCGGCGTCGATCACCTGCTGAACGCGGGAGATGAGCGAGGCGAAGGTGGCGATGATCACCCGGCCCGTTGAATTCACGAGGATGTTGCGCAGCGCTTCGCCAACGAGCTGCTCGCTTGGGGTGTAGCCCTCCTGCTCGGCGTAGGTCGAATCGGCCATCAGGAGGAGGCAGCCTTCGGCGCCCACCTGGGCGAGCCGGATGAGGTCGGTGTGCTGGTCCATCACCGGTGTGTGGTCGAGCTTGAAATCGCCGGTGTGAACGAGCAGGCCGAGTGGAGTCCTGATGATCAGTCCGCAGGCGTCGGGAATGCTGTGGGCGACGGTGAAGAACTCTACCGCGAAGACGCCGGCCCGAATGATCTCGCCTGGCTTGACGACGTGGGTCTCCGCGCCCTGGAGCAGGCGGTGCTCATTGAGCTTGACGCGCACCAGCCCGTCGGTCAGCTTCGTGCTGTAGATCGGCGCCTTGAATTCGCGCAGGAAATAGGGCAGAGCCCCGACGTGGTCCTCGTGGCCATGCGTGAGGAACACCGCGCGGAGCTTGTCCACGTTGTCACGCAGGTAGGCGAAGTCGGGGATGACGAGGTCGACGCCGAGCATCTCCTCCTCGGGGAACATCAGCCCAACGTCGACGACGACGATGTCGTCGCCGTACTCGATCAGCATCATGTTGCGGCCGATCTCCCCGAGACCGCCAAGTGGGATGACGCGCAGTGTAGTTTCCATAATTCCTCAATCGAAGAGGCGAATTTGCTCCGGTTTCGGCGGCTCGGCCGGCATGGATGACACGATGGGCGGCGTGGTCTCGGGTGATTCGGGCACGGCCGGCGGCGCCAGGCGCTCGGAGCGGGCACGCTCGATCACGCGGGGCAAGGCGCGGAAGTCCGAGAGGATGGTCTCACGCAGGCTCTGTTGGTGGAGCGCCGCCGCGGGATGAAACATGGGGACGTAGTAGCGGTTGTCGATGCGCCGGACCGAGCCGTGGATGCGCGAGATGGATTGCTGGGGAAAGTAGCGAGACATCGAGTAGCGGCCAAGAGTGACAACGACGAGCGGATCGACGATCGCAATCTGCTCGTCGAGGTAATCCTTGCACTGTGCAACCTCGTCGGGAAGGGGGTCACGGTTCCCGGGCGGCCGGCACTTGAGAACGTTGCAGACGTAGACCTCGTCGCGGCGCAACCCGGCGGCGGCCAGCAGCTCCGAGAGAAACTGGCCGGCCTGGCCCACGAACGGGCGCCCCTGCTTGTCTTCGTTGGCGCCGGGCGCCTCGCCGATCAGCAGCACCTCGGCATCGAGCGGGCCCTCGCCGGGGACGGCGAGCGTCCGCGTCCGGGCGAGCGGGCAGCGCTGGCAGGAGCGTACTCGTGCGTAGAGGGAGTCGGCGCGCTTCGTGGCCGACCCGTCGGTCATGCTGGCTCTCCCCGCTTCGGCCGGCCGCGCTGTACAACCCAGGCGAAAAAGATGCCGATAAAGTACAGCCCGAAGAGCGGCCCTGCGACGAGCGTCTGGTTGAACGGATCCGGGGTTGGCGTGATGACGGCGGCGATGATGAAGATGATAACGATGGCGTAGCGCCAGAACACGAGGAGTTGCTTCGCTCTGACGAGGCCCAGGCGCGCGGCGAGGGCGATGACCATCGGCATTTCGAAGGCGAGACCCACCCAGAAGATTATCCGGGTCACGAAGTCCATGTACTCCTTGATGCCGATGACGTTCTGGATCTTGTCGGAGCCGACGCCGAGCAGGAAGTTGAGCGAAGCCGGCAGAATAACCCAGTAGGCGAACGCCATCCCGGCGAGCAGAAAGATGACGACGCCGAACATCCCTGGAGCGAGCATCCTGCGCTCTTTCGGGGTCAGGCCCGGAACGATGAAGGCGAGAACCTCGTAGATGATGACCGGGGATGACGTGATGAGCCCGCCGTAAAGGCCGATCTTGAAGATCGTTCCGATGCGATCGACCGGCGAAAAGCTCGAGACGCGGAAGTTCGGGTCGTACTGGCGGCCCGGCGCCAGCAGCCAGCCGAGGATGGTTTCCCAGAAGTAGAACGAGACCAGCGTACAGAGGATGAGTGCAAGGCCGGCGACCATCACCCGGTTCCGCAGCTCTTTCAGGTGGTCGAGGAGCGTCATCTCCGGGCCGCCGCTGTAGCCGCCGCGCGACTTCCTCGCCTCCGGAGCTTCCGGGGTTTCGTCGGTCATCGGTATCAGAAGACCAGCGGGGGCTGGCCGCTCGCTTCCGTGTTGCCCGCGACGGGAGGTTCGACGCGCGGCTCGGATTCGGCGGGCGGCGTGGCGCCGTTCGTGAGAACCAGCGCGGCTTCGGATGGGACGGCCGACGTGGGCTCGGCAGTCGGCGGCGCGGTGAGCTCGCGAAGCCCTGAGTCAATGGGTTCAGTCGCCTGGCGCAGCTCCGTGTTGAACTTGGTCGTTTGGTCGCGAAGCTCGGCATTGAATTTGCTCGTCTGGTCGCGAAGCTCGGTGTTGAGCGTGCCGACCTCGCCCTTGACGACACGGACCTGCTCTTCGAGGTAGCCGATCTCGTCGCTGAACTCGTCGCGCACCTGGCGAGCGTATTGCTGCAGGGTGCGCACCGCTCGGCCGATCTGGTATGCCATGCCGGGGAGCCGCTCGGGCCCGACCACGACGAGCAACAGAATCAGCACCAGCAGGAGTTCCTGGTAGCCGATGCCCAGGAATTCCACGTTAACCTCCCGCGGGCCGGGGACCGTTGTGGCGGTGGCCGAGGCTCAGGTTACTTGTCCTCGATTCCGTGGTCCTTGAGGTAGTCTACCGCGTCCTGCACGGTCTGGATCTTTTCCGCGTCTTCATCGCTGATCTCAAGTTCGCCAGCGTCGCCGGAGAATTCCTCTTCGAGCGACATGATGAGCTCGACCAGGTCCAGGGAGTCGGCGTTGAGATCCTCAACGAACGAGGCGTTGGGCAGAACCTCGTCTTCTTCGACGCCAAGTTGCTCGACCACAATGGCGCGCACACGTTCGAATACAGTTGCCACGTTCTGGGTTACTCCTGGTTGCTTGCTGGTGTTTCCGCCTCGATCGGCGGGGAATCGTCCTTCTGGTCCCGGATCCACTGGCTTACCGTCCGGAGTACGCCGTTGACGAACCCCGGAGAGCTTCCGCCGCCGTAGCGGTGGGCGAGCTCGACTGCTTCGTTGACCACGGCGGCGACTGGCGCCGAGGGGTCGGAAAGCAGCTCCCATATTGCAAGTCTGAGAATGTTCCGGTCAACGACGGCCATGCTCTCGATCGGGAACTGGATTGCAGCTTCCGAAATATAACGGTCGATCTGCTCGCGAAGGGTGAGAACGCCCTCGAGCGCGTGCCGTCCGAATCGCGCCGCGTTGCCCTTGAGAAGCTTTTCGTCGTCGGCGCCGACTTCGCGTAGCCGGCGGTCATAGGCGGCGAGTGCGGGGTGGTCGGAAGTCTCCGATTCGTAGAGGGCCTCGATGACGAGGAACCGCGCGCGGCGCATGACGCTGTCGGTCATGCCATTACCATACCGCCGTCTACCTGGATGCACTGGCCGGTGATGTAGCTGCCCCCTGGCCCCGCCAGGAACGCGACCAGCGGGGCGACCTCCTCGGGGCCGGCGATGCGCCCGAGCGGGATCTGCGCCATCACGGCCTGCGTCGCGGCGTCGGTCATGCCGGCGATGATGTCGGTCTGAATAAAGCCCGGGGCGACGGCGTTGCAGGTGATTCCGCGCGACGCGACTTCGCGGGCGACGGCGCGCGTGAAGCCGATCAGGCCTGCCTTCGCGGCGGCGTAGTTCGCCTGGCCCGCGTTACCCATGACGCCGACCACGCTCGAGATGTTCACGATCCGTCCGCCGCGCGCGCGGAGCATCGGGCGCATCGCGGCCTTCGTAACGAGGAAGGCGCCGCGCAGGTTGGTGTTGTGAACCGCATCCCAGTCTTCTTCGGACATGCGCATGAGCAGCGTGTCGCGCGTGATCCCGGCGTTGTTGACGAGGATGTCGAGGCTGCCGAACCGATCGATGGTTGCCTTGACGATCGCCCCGGCGTCGTTGGCGCTCGAAACGTCGCCGTGGACGGCGAAGGCGTCGCCGCCGGCGGCGGTGATCTCGGTGACTACCGCCGCGGCAAGCGCTTCGTTGGAAACGTAGTTGACCGCCACCCGCGCGCCCCGTCGTGCGAGCTCCAGGCAGATTGCGCGGCCGATGCCACGGGAGCCGCCGGTGATGAGCGCGGCGCGGCCCTCCAGTTCCTGCACGGCTGGCTCCTAGAGCTCGACGCGGACGGACGCCGCGTCGTTGACGTTGACACAGGCCGATTTGCGGAGCATGCGCTTGATGATCGCCGTGAGCACGCGCCCCGGTCCGAACTCGATGAACGTCTCGACTCCGTTCGCGCCGAGGAATTCGACCGTCCGGCTC
>JAKALX010000252.1 GCA_021823905.1 Chloroflexota bacterium
AACGCAGAAGACGATCGCCGACTTCAAGAAGGCTGACTACGGCCAGTCCCTGTTCATCGCCGACGCGGGCAAGTCCGAGGACTCGCTCGGCAACTAGCCCACGGGCGATCGGGGGCCAGCAATGGAGCAGCTCTGGTCGGGGTTCGTCGAGGCGCTTCGCCTGATCGCCAATCGCGACAGCGAGCTCTGGGACATCACGGTCCGGACGATCCTGGTCTCCGGCGTCGCGACCGTCTTCGCGATGATCATCGGCGTGCCCGTTGGTTACGTCCTCGCCCGTGGCCGCTTCCGGGGACGGACCGTCGTCCTCGGTGTCGTGAACACCGGGATGGGCCTGCCACCGGTGGTCGTTGGCCTGTTCGTCTGGCTGATGCTGGTGCGAAGCGGCCCGTTCGGCGGCTTCGAGCTCATCTACACCAAACGCGCGATGGTCATCGCCCAGTTCCTCATCGCGGCGCCAATGGTCGTGGGATTCACCTCGACGGCCGTCCAGGCGCTGCCCGAGGAGTTGCCCGACCTGCTCTCGGTGCTCGGCGCCGGGCGTCTGCGAACCCTCTGGATCCTGAGCCGCGAGGCCCATCTCGGCCTGCTTTCGGCGATCATGGCCGGTTTCGGAGCGGTGGTCTCCGAGGTCGGCGCTTCGATGACTGTCGGCGGCAACCTCCAGGGCAGCACGCGCGTGCTGACGACGGCGATCGTCCTCGAAACCGGGCGCGGGAATAACGACCGTGCCATCGCGCTCGGTATCATCCTCCTCGTGATGGCGTTCCTCGTGAACCTGCTCCTGACCGCCGTTCAGCAGCGCACCGTCCGCGCGCGCGGCGGGTGAACGTCGCGGCCGGCGGCCTCGTCTTCCGCCGCGGGCGGCGAACCGTGCTCGCGATCCCGCGGCTGGAGTTCGCTTCGGGCCGGGTGATCGCGTTGCTCGGCCCGAACGGATCCGGGAAGTCGACACTCCTCCGCCTGATCAGCGGGCTCGAACGGCCGGCCGCGGGAACCATCTCGTTCGACGGCGCAGAGCTGCGGCGGCGCGAGCGCAGCCAGGCGATCGCCTTCGCCTTCCAGGATCCCGTGTTCATCGCGGGCACGGTACGCGAGAACTTCGACCTGGCCTTGAAGCTGCGCAAACTGCCGGAGACGGAGCGCGCGGCGCGCATCAGCGAGGCCGCCGGGGCCTGCGGGATCGCCGCGCTCCTCGACCGCAATGCGCACCAGCTTTCCGGGGGCGAAGCCCAACGCGCGAACCTGGCCCGCGCCCTCGCTCTGCGCGCGCCGCTGACACTGCTCGACGAACCACTTTCCGGGCTCGACGCCGCCGGCCGGCGGCAGCTCCTCCACGCCCTGCCGGGGCTGCTGCGCGAATTCACCCGAACAGCGATCGTGGTCACGCACGACCGCGAGGAAGCGGTCCGGCTGGCCGACGACCTGACGGTGCTGGTTGGCGGCGAAGTTCGGGCAAGCGGTCCGAAGGCGACAGTGCTCCGCCATCCCCCGGACCCCGAAACGGCCGAACTGCTGGGCTTCACGGTGGTCGAATCGGACGACGGTGTGCTGGCGATCGCTCCCGGCGCGCTGCGCGTGGGCGACGGCGCGGCGCCGTTCGTCATGCACGTCGAGACAACCACGGAGTCTGGTTCGCGGTCGGAGATCAGCGGCTGGATCGGAGCGGCGCCGGTGACGGTCGTCGTGGACGGCCCCGCGCCGGCCCCAGGGACAACGCTCGCGGTTTCCGCCGACGCGCGGGACGTGGTGCGGTTCGGGCGGTAGGGGGCGAGGCGGGCGCCACAACCTTGAATGGAGGCGGCTCTTATTCAAGGTTATTCCGTAACCTTGAATACACGGAGTTCGGAAAGGCTTTCCATGCGCAGGGGAGAGCACATGGTGCCGCGGTCGTCCCTACGGCGCGGAAGGCCGGGGGAGTCGGCGTGACCTGCACGCTCTGAGTTTGCGCCTGAGCAGGTGTGACGACGGCAAAGTGTTTCCAAGCCCGAATTGGCCACGGTTGGGATGTCAAGGGTGGTTGATCCAGCGGGCGATGCCGCCGTGGTTCGCGCATGTGCCACTGGCCGTCTTCGAGTAGCTGTAGGTCCCGTCCTTGCATTTCGCGGTCGCGTCCGATGGGTCGCCCGAATTCGTCGGCGTGGCTGTCGCGGCTACATGGATCGCGGGTTGGTCGGCTGCCGCCAGCGCGGACTTGAGCGCCGCGACCGTTGACGGATCGATTGGGATCGTCTCGCCGGTCACGGTAGCCATCCCCGTGGCGATGGTCAGTTTGGAGTCGCTGCTGCCGCAAGCGGAGGCCAAGATGGCTGCTGCTAGCCCGGCCGCGACGATCAGTTGCTTCACGCGTTCGCCCTTACTGCGGTTCGCCACTCATCGCTCCCGCCCACTGCGCTCGGGCCCGCGCGCGGAGTCTATGCCTCGCGGAGCGAGCGTGTCGAGGCCACAAGGGAGATCTCAGCGCGGCGCCGCCCCCCAAAAGATTCGGTCCAGAACACGAACCACCGGCGCCAGACCATGCCGATCCCTGCTACCGTTGGAAGGACCACCTAATTGGTGACCGGCGGCTTCGCTTTCACGCAGCATCAATCCCTGTCTGAGACCGGCGCCTCCACGTTCACGGAGGCTCTTCCTTTGTCCAACCTCGTCCTTGAACGACCGGCGTCCGCGCGCCCTGCCACTGAGTACGCTGAACTGAAGCGGATTATCCGCGAGCACGGGCTTTTCAAGTCCCAGCCCGCCTACTACGTCATGAAGTCGGTTGTTACCGCGTCGCTGCTGGCGGTGGCGATCGGCGTCGTGCTGTTCGTTTCGAACCCGATCGTCCTCCTGCTCGACGCGGCGTTTTTCGGCTTCGTGTCGACCCAGGTGGGCTTGCTCGCGCATGACGTCGGGCATCGCCAGGGGTTTCGCGGGCGCCGCATGAACGCGATCGCGCGCTACTTCTTCGGCAACGTCCTCCTCGGCGTGAGCCAGTCCTGGTGGAACGTGAAGCACAACCAGCACCACGCCACGCCGAACCACGTCGACGACGACCCGGACATCCAGTTCCCGATGATCGTCTTCTCCCCGGATCAGATCGCGAACCGGCCGCGCTGGCTGCACCCGGCGATCGCCATCCAGGCGTTCGTCTTCCCCCTGCTGTTGCCGTTCCAGGCGCTGAACATGCGGATGAGCAGCGCCCAGCACCTGTTCGCGCCCGATGCGCGCAAGCGGTTCCTCCAGGCACTGTTGCTGGCCACACACGTCGCGTTGTACGCGGCATTGCTTATCTGGATCGGCAACTGGCCGGTCGCGGTCGGCTTCTTCCTCATCCACCAGATGACGTTCGGTCTGTACAACAGCTCTGTCTTCGCCTCGAACCACAAGGGCATGCCCCTGACGGACGAAGGGCGCCGGATGGGGTTCCTGTACGAGCAGGTGCTCACCTCGCGGAACGTGCGCGCGAACCCGCTGACGGACTTCTGGTATGGCGGTCTGAACTACCAGATCGAGCATCATCTCTTCCCGTCGCTGCCGCGCAACCGGCTCCGGCAGGCGCAGAAGCTGGTTCGGCAGTTCTGTGACGACCACGGGATCTCCTACCATTCGACCGGCCTGATCGAGTCGTACGCGGAGATCCTGCAGCACCTGCACCAGGTCAGCGCGCCGCTGCGACAGCGGAAGACCGCGACGGCGTAAGCCAGGACGAAGTTCGCGAGGATCGGACCTGGCGCGAACCGCGGTAGCGGGGTCGCTTGCACGCTCCGCACCGCTGGGAGTCTCCGCGGCTACCGCGCCGGGGCCACCCCGAGCGTCTTGTCCATGAACCAGGCGGCGCGGCTGATCACCGAGTCGATGCCACCGGCGAGCCGCGCGGTCTCCAGCGTCGCTGGAGCCTCGGGGTCGAACTCCGGCTCGTCGCCGTAGTAACCACACGTGATCCCCTGGGCGAGAACCATGCGCTCACACAGGGCGATCACGCCGGCGAGCCCGTCCTTCTTGATCGTCAGGTGCGGCTGGTGATGGGCGCCAATAGCGTTTGCCAGCAGGGGTGGGAACTGCCAGCGGGTCGCGAGCTCCTGGCCCACCACTTCGTGCGACAACCCCGTGACCTTCAGCTCGGCTTCGCGGAGGGGAATCCGCTCTTCCAGGGCCATCTCACCGGCCTGCCGGAACTCCTCGGGCATCGCGCGGCGGATCGCCAGCCGGCCGATATCGTGCAGGATCCCGGCAGTGAACGCGTCCGCCAGTGTTGCCGACTTCGTCGCCCTGGCAACCGTCTCTGCCGCCACGGCGACCGTCAGGCTGTGCGCCCAGAAGAGGTCGCTGTCGAAGGTGCTGTCTTCCGCGAGCCGGCCATGGAAGATGCTCATCAGCGACGACGTGATGGCGATCTGGCGCACCTGGAGGAAGCCAAGGAGGTGGATTGCGTCGCGCGCCGAAGCGCACGGGCGGCCAAACGCGTACTCCGCCGAGTTGCTCAGCCGGATCAGCTTCGCTGTCAGGCCCTGGTCGGTGCTGACTACACGGGCCAGCTGGTCCGCCGACGTCCTGGGATCCTCTACGAGCGCCATCACGCGCGCAGCGACGAGCGGGATCGGGGCCAGGTCGGTGACGTCGCCAATCAGGCGGGCACGACTTCGCTGCATATCTGTTGATTCGGCCGCGGGGATCCCTTACGGACCGGCTGGAGAGTGATGAGCGCGTCGAAGTTCGGTTGACAGGCGTCGCAGCCGTCACCTAATCGAGAGGCATTCACAGCCGAGTATGGGTCGGATTATCTGGATGCGAAGCTCCGAGCGGGAGACTTACAGGGCCCGGAGCCCAGCGGGAGAGCGGCTGGAGACGCGGGTACGGGCTGGCCCCAATGTTTCGCGGAGAGACGTTGACAGGCGCCTCGGCGGGGGCGTAGGTTGGCTGTGCTATGGATGTTTCTACCGGCATCCACCCGGCCTGACGGCGGCGCAACGTGCGCCGCCGTTCGTGCTTAAGTGGGTTGACCGAAACGGTGAAGGAGGAGCCCAGCTCATGCAGTCCAGCCTCATCAGCAAGGTCGAAAAGGCGAAGGTCTACGCCGGCGAGCGCCATCGGATGCAAATCGACGGCCTCCACGTCGCATTCCACGGCGAAAACAGCGACCACGAAGTTTCGATCGACGACGGGCACTGGAAGTGCAACTGCGATTTCTTCGAGAGCTGGAGTGTTTGCAGCCACACGATGGCCCTCGAAAGAGTGCTGCAAGGCATGGTGCCCCAGCAGGAGATGCCGATTGCCGTGGGCGCGGCTTAGCGCCGCCCGCGTTTCCTGGCGCGGCTCCGCGCTGTTCGGGCCCCGTCAGAGACCGACGGCCGCAGACTGACGCGCTCGCGTTCAGCGCCCGCCGGAGTGGGCAACAAACAAGAAGGCCGGGGATTTGTCCCCGGCCTTCTTCTTTTCGCGAGCCGAACGCCTACATGCGCTCGATGATCGTGCTGATGCCCATGCCCGCGCCGATGCACTGGGTTGCCAGGCCGTAGCGGGTGTTGCTGTTGCGAAGCTCGTGCGCGACGGTGAGGACGAGCCGGGTGCCGGTCGCTCCGAGCGGGTGGCCGATGGCGATCGAGCCGCCATTGACGTTGCACTTCGAAAGCGGGATGCCGAGCTCCTTGCAGGACGGGATGACCTGCGCGGCGAACGCTTCGTTGAACTCGACGCGGTCGATCTGGTCGGCCGTGATACCGGCGTGCTTGAGCGCCTTCCTGGTGGAAGGAATGGGGCCGAGACCCATCAGTTGCGGCTTCACGCCGGCAACGCCGTAGCCGACGATGCGGGCGAGCGGCTCGAGGCCGAGCTCGCGGGCCTTCTTCTCGCTCATCAGCAGGGCGGCGGTGAAGCCGTCGTTCGTGGGGCAGCTGTTGCCGGCCGTGATGCGGAGGTCAACGCCGCCGGGGCTGACGAGCCC
>JAKALX010000253.1 GCA_021823905.1 Chloroflexota bacterium
TCGTCTTTCTGTTGGAATTCGCCCTTGATGGTGAGGACGTCATCTTCCACGGCGATGTCGATGTCCTTCGGATCGATGCCGGGGACAGCGGCCTTGACGACGAAACTGTCGCCATTCTCGATGACGTCGAGGCCGAGACTGGAGGGACCAAGCTCCTCGCTGCCGCGGAAGGCCGGGATGCGGCCGAAGCTCTGTTCGAAGAGGCGGTCCATCATGTTGCGCATGCTGGCGATCTCGGTAGCGGGGTCCCAGCGGGTGATAGCGGTCGGCACGGTTGATCTCCTTTCACTGCAAGTGTTCGTGGTGGCTAAGCCCCTCATCACGTTAGGATCGCTTGGATCGGCTACGCAAGAGGTCTGCTAAAGAAATTGTCAACTCATGCATCATAGCTCTTGTGAGATGGCCGGCCGCCACGTAGTCTAGAGGACGCGATGGCCAGGAAAGACCTCTATGAAACGCTTGAAGTCCCGCGCAACGCCTCTGAGAAGGAGATCCGTGGCGCGTACCGCAAGCTCGCGCGGAAGTACCACCCCGACGTGAATCCGAACGACCGCGCGGCCGAGATGCGATTCAAGGAGATCAACGCGGCCCACGAGGTGCTCTCGGATCCGGAGAAACGCAAGAAGTACGACAAGTACGGCGACCGCTGGGAGATGGCCGACCAGATCGAGGAGAACCAACGCCGCACCTCGGCGGCGGGCTGGGCGCGCCAGGGGGGCGGCAGCACCGTCTTCGGTGGCGGAGACGCCGGCGACTTCGGCTCGATCTTCGAGAACCTCTTCCGGCGCGAGCGCGGCGGGCCCCGCGGACAGGCTGCACAGCGCCGTGGACAGGACCTGGAGACACCCGTCGAGGCATCACTCGAAGAGGCCTACCGTGGAACCGTTCGCGTGCTCAATCTCCAGAGCCCGGAGCCGTGTAAGACGTGCGGCGGCACTGGCGAGGTGGCGGGCGCGATCTGCCACGCCTGCGAAGGGATGGGCCAGGTCACCCGCACGCGGCGGATCGAAGTCAAGGTTCCGCCCGGCGTGAAGACGGGGTCGCGCGTGCGCGTGGCGGGCGAAGGGCACCCCGGCGTCAACGGCGGCCCGCCGGGCGATCTCTACCTGGTCGTGACCGTGCAGCCGCACAACCGGTTCGAGCGCAAGGGTGACGACCTCTACGTCGACGCGAACGTGCCGTATTACGACGCCGTGCTCGGCGGCGAGGCGGAGATCCCGACGATGACGGGCCGCGTGGCCCTGCGCATTCCCGAACTCACGCAGAACGGGCGGCAGATCCGGCTCAAAGGCAAGGGCATGCCAGTGCTCGGCAAGGCCGACCAGGCGGGCGACCTCTTCGTTCGCGTCCACGTCCAGTTGCCGGAGCACCTTTCGCCCGAGGAGCGCGGCCACTTCGAAGCGCTCCGGCAGTTGCAGGCCCAGCGGCCGGCTGGCGCGCGGGAGGGGAGCTAGGCATGGCCCGCAACCGCTCCTCTGAGCCCGGCGAGGGCGGCGTCCCCGACGACGAGCCATGCTACGTCATCTCCATCGCCGCCCGCCTCGTCGGCATGCACCAGCAGACCCTCCGCTACTACGAGCGCGCGGGGCTCATCGAGCCGAAGCGCACAACCGGCAACATTCGCATGTATTCGAACCGCGACATCCAGCGGATCCGGCAGGCACAGCGCCTGGTCGACGAGCTGGGAGTCAACCTCGCGGGGGTCGACATCATCGTCCGCATGAGCGAGCAGATCCAGGCGCTTCAGGATGAGCTGGCCCAGGCTCTTGCCGAGATCGACCGGATGCGGTCGATCCGCCTGCCCGCTCCTTACCAGGGCTGACGCCGCTGAGTGCTGAGTGCGGAGTGCTCAGTGCTGAACGACACCAATCCCCACCAACGCTATCAGGTGGCCGAGCTCAGCACTTCGCGCTCGGCACCCAGCACTTCTCCCGGAGGGATACCCAAATGATGCGACAGGACCGATTCACCGAGCAGGCCCAGCAGGTGCTGGCGAACTCGCAGGAGATCGTGCGTCAGCAGCGCCACAGCCAGTGGGGCGTGCCGCACGTGCTCGCCGCGCTCGTCAGCTTCCAGGGCGGCCTCGCGGAGCAGGTGCTACAGAAGCTCAACGTCGACATGGGCCGCCTCCGACAGCACGTCGGCCAGGTGCTGGCGGCGATGCCGAAACTCCAGTACGACGTTGTCCAGATCTACACGACGCCCGAGGTGGTTCGCATGCTCGAGGTCGCGAACGCGGAGGCCGAGCGGCTGAAGGATGAGTACGTCGGCGTCGAGCACCTGCTCATCGCCGTCGCCGACAACGAGGAGAGTGGCACAACGCGGCTGCTCGCCGAGGCGGGCGTGACCAAAGAGGGCATCTACAAGGCGCTCCAGGAGATCCGCGGCAAGAGCCGGGTGACGAGCCCGACCGCCGAAGCGCGCTATCAGAGCCTCGAAAAGTACTCGACCGACCTCACCGAGCTGGCGAAGCAGGGCAAGCTCGACCCGGTGATCGGGCGCGACACGGAGGTGCGGCGGGTGATGCAGATCCTCAACCGGCGCACGAAGAACAACCCGGTGATCATCGGCGAGGCGGGAGTCGGCAAGACGGCGATCGTCGAAGGGCTCGCCCAGCGCATCGCCAATGGCGACGTGCCCGAAAACCTGCGCGACAAGCGCATCCTCGCGCTCGACATGGGCGCGCTGGTCGCCGGCTCCAAGTTCCGCGGAGAGTTTGAGGAGCGCCTCAAGGCCGTGATGGAGGAGGTGAAGCAGTCGCAGGGCGAGGTCATCCTCTTCATCGACGAGCTCCACACGGTGATGGGCGCGGGCGGCGCCGACGGCGCGATCGACGCGTCGAACCTGATGAAGCCGGCGCTGGCCCGCGGCGAGCTTCACGCCATCGGCGCGACGACGCTCGACGAGTACCGCACGCGCATCGAGAAGGATCCGGCGCTCGAGCGGCGCTTCTCGCCGGTGCACGTCGATGAGCCGAGCGTGGAGGACACGATCGCGATCCTCCGCGGCATCCGGCCGAAGTACGAGGCGCACCACAAGGTCGAGATCACGGACGAGGCGATCGAGGCGGCCGCGCGGCTCTCCGAGCGTTACCTCACCGAGCGGCGCCTGCCGGACAAGGCGATCGACCTTATCGACGAAGCCGCTTCGAAGCACGTGATCGACGCGCAGGAGCTCCCGGAGCCGATTCGGGTGCTGCAGACGCGGCTCGAGGACCTGGGCAACCAGGCCGACGCCGCCATCCAGAAGGAGGACTACGAGGCCTCCGCGCGCATCAAACAGGAGGTGCTCCAAGTCCAGGAGGAATACGGCCGGCTGCGTGCCGAGTGGGCGAAGGAGCACAACGTCGACCTGCGCGTAACCGCCGAGGACATCGCCTCGCTCGTTGGTCAGATGACGGGCATCCCCGTGTCGCGCCTGGAAGAGACGGAGAGCGACAAGCTCCTGAAGATGGAGGACTACCTGCACGAGCGGGTGATCGGCCAGGACCGCGCGATCGTCGCCCTGAGTGACGCCATTCGCCGGGCGCGCGCCGGCCTCAAGGATCCGAGCCGGCCGATCGGGTCGTTCATCTTCCTCGGCCCGACCGGCGTGGGGAAGACGGAGCTCGCCAAGACGCTCGCCGAGTACCTGTTCGACGACGAGGACGCGATGATCCGGCTGGACATGTCGGAGTTCCAGGAGCGCCACACCGTCAGCCGCCTCATTGGCTCACCCCCCGGCTACGTCGGCTACGATGAAGGCGGCGGCCTGACCGAGGCCGTTCGCCGACGGCCCTACCGCGTCATCCTTTTCGACGAGATCGAAAAGGCGCACCCGGACGTCTTCAACACGCTCCTCCAGATTCTCGATGACGGCCGCCTGACCGACGGCCACGGCCGCACGGTCGACTTTCGCAACACGGTCATCATCATGACGAGCAACCTGGGCACGGGCCTGCAGGAGCGGGCGACGCTGGGCTTCACCCGCCGCAACGACGACGCGAACGACCACGAACGCCTGAAGGAGTCGGTCGAAAAGGCGCTGCGCGAGCACTTCCGGCCGGAGTTCCTGAACCGGATCGACGAAACCATCGTCTTCGAGCCGCTGACTCGCGCCGAACTCCAGAAGATCGTCGACCTGCTCGCCAACGAGGTACGAGAGCGTATGTCCGACCGCCAGATCGACTTCGAGCTGACGCTCGCCGCCAAGGACGAGCTCGTCCGCGAGGGCTACGACCCGGCGTTCGGCGCACGCCCACTGCGGCGCACGGTTCAGCGGCGCGTGGAGAACGAGCTAGCGAAGCGCATCCTCACCGGCGAGTTCCACGACGGCCAATGCGTGACCGTGGACTTCGCGGACGGCGAGTACCGCTTCACGGCGCGCGAATCCGAACACGCGGCGGAGCATGAGCCGGAGGCGGTGGCGGCGGGGTAATGATCACCGCTCGCTTGACCGAGAGGTTGCGCTCGAACAGTGGCCGCCTCGCATTGTGATGGGTGACAATATGTCGAGTTCAGCGACTGTTTCCACCGTCGGAGACGAGGATCCGGCCAACCGATGCTTCCTGGTAGGCGCCCCACAGGGCTTCTAACACATCCGTCGAGATCTCCTCGCATGCCAGATACGGGTTTGGCACGGCAGGAAGCAGGGCTCGGAGTTTGTCGACTGAATCAGGCGCTCGGCGCCCAGCCACGGAGAGGTGGAAGCTCACACCGGGCCGCCTCTTCTCAGCCCAGAAAGCGGCGATACCGACGTCCTCCCCTACCACGAGAACCTTTAGCACCCGACGACCGTTTCCGATGCTCGTCGTAAGGCGAGCAAATCCCGCTGATTCCAATCGCTTCGCCCATTGGGTCAGTGCGGTCAATGACTCCCGGTGCTCAGGCGCGACCTCCGAGATGAACTCCTCGAATGACGCCGCTCCTGGAAGCGACGGCCCCCGCTGTCGCGTGCTGGGCTCACCGAGTGCGGCACGCATCCGTCTTCCAGAATCGTGAGAACTCGAATCTATCCGCTGAGGCACGACGACTTGAGCCCCATTCACGGCATAAGACGACACAGAGACTAGGTCGATAGCCAATCTTTCGTCCGTCACGCGCTCCAGATAGCCCACCAGCCGGGATAGGTCCTCTGGAACTTCGTCGAGCACCAGAACCAACCGAAACCAGCCTTCGGCTAGACTCGCATGCAATCCCTGCTCCCAAGTGGCTTTGTCGAACAGGTCATCGCCAAAAGACCGCGAAACAGCCTCGACGAGCGTTGCGCCGCCCAAGCCCTGTCCGAGCACCTCAGTAAGACCTGCTGCATCCATCCCTTGCAGGTACGCGGCGTACGCCAGCACTTGGGCCACAACTGCTCGCCTTGCTTCGCTGTTTCTGGCGAGCTTCACCTCGATCACAACGAGCCGGCCCGAATCTTCGACAGCCAAGATATCCGCATATCCGCTTCCGAGTTGGACCTCTCTTCCTAGAACCGCCAACCTGGGCTTGCCAAGCAGCGGAAGCAACTCAGGCGATGCGGCAACCAGGTCGTGAAGCGCAGCTTCAGCCGGGAAGCTCGCAGGGTTCAGAAGTTTCCATGAGCCTCCGTCGTTTTGCCAAACTGCAGGCACGTCCGTCTCCTCCGCCCTGTCCTCGCGGGAACCCGCGCGGTGTCTACCTACGAGAAGGGCTCCGTCGAAGACTATAGCCAAGCGATGCGGCGGTCCGCCAGACACGGTCGGTCGGTGTCGGTGCGAATGAAGCCTCAGCGAGCTGCGCCCCTCACAGAGGCGCGAACGTGACCTCGCAGACGCAGGCCGCGTCGCCCCACTTCTCCTCGGCGAGGAGGCTGTCGGTGGCCTCGGCGCCCATCGCGTCGTACCAGCCCTGGCGGTGATGCCACGAGCTGCAGGCGGTGACGCCTTTCCAGTTGTTCGCCTCG
>JAKALX010000254.1 GCA_021823905.1 Chloroflexota bacterium
CCCAGCCGAGGCTGGAGAGCCCAGACACCATCCGAGGCGCGACCTGTAGGGAGCGCGTACCGTGATACGCCATGGGAGCTCCGGCGCAGCGCCGGTGGTGCCCAACCCCTCACCCCCGTTCACGACCCCCTCCGTCCAACACGCGCAAAGACATGAGACGCACCCGTGTTCACGTGGCTGAACACACCCGCGCTCGTGCCTCCGCTCCGGTGGCCTCGCGGCTGGCTCGCGAGGGCGGAACTCACCACAACTCACGCGGCCAGGAGTGTCAGCTCACGGAAAAACGTCGAACTCACCGGAGCCTGTCGCCCCGCCGCGCGCCGCGCTGCCCGTGGTGTAGGCTCGATCCAATCCAAGCTCGCAACTTCCGGAGTTCCCTGATGCCGAACCGCCTTGCGAACGAGACCAGTCCGTACCTGCAGCAGCACAAGGACAACCCGGTCGACTGGTATCCGTGGGGCAGCGAGGCGTTCGCGAAGGCGCGAGCCGAGGGCAAGCCGGTCCTCCTTTCCGTGGGCTACAGCGCCTGCCACTGGTGCCACGTGATGGCGCACGAGTCGTTCGAGAACGCGGCGACGGCAGCCCTCATGAACGAGTGGTTCGTGAACGTCAAGGTCGACCGCGAAGAGCGGCCGGACGTGGACGCGGTCTACATGAGCGCGGTGCAGGCGCTGACCGGTCAGGGCGGCTGGCCGATGACCGTGTTCCTGACCGCCGACGGCAAGCCGTTCTACGCGGGGACCTACTTCCCGCCGGAGGACGCGCACGGCCGGCCCGGCTTTCCCCGCGTGCTGGAGGCGATCCACGACAAGTGGGAGTCGGAGCGAGAGCAGATCATTGGGTCTGCCGAGAGCATCGCGGCGCACCTCCGCGAGGCCAGCGAACGCCGGCCGGAAGGCTCGGCCGAACTTACGCCCGAGCTCGTAGACAACGCCGTTCAGGTGTTTCGCGACAACTTCGACGCTGTCTGGGGCGGATTCGGGCAGGCGCCGAAGTTTCCGAGCCCGTCGAATCTCGAATTCCTCCTGGCCTACCACGCGCGCACCGGCAAGGAGGAGTGGGTGCCGCCGGGCTCGCTCGAACTCGTGCTGCACACATTGCACAGGATGGCGACCGGGGGGATGTTCGACCAGCTCGGCGGCGGATTCGCGCGCTATAGCGTCGACGAACGCTGGCTGGTGCCGCACTTCGAGAAGATGCTCTACGACAACGCCCAGCTCGCGCGGCTCTACCTGCACGCCTTCCAGGTGACCGGCGACCCGGAGTGCGAGCGAATCGCTCGGGAGACGCTCGCCTGGATGGAGCGGGAGATGCTCGACCCGGAAGGCGGCTTCCACGCCGCGCTGGACGCCGACAGCGAAGGGATCGAAGGGAAGTACTACGTCTGGACGGCCGCCGAAGTCGAGGAGGCGCTCGGCGAGGACGCGGCGCTCTTCAACGACTGGTTCGGGGTGACGGAAGAGGGCAACTTCCGCGACCCGCACCACCCGGAGCTGGTCGGCCGGAACGTGCTGACACGCTGGCAGGATCCGGAGGTCGTCGCCGTGCAGTTCGGTCTCGCAGTTCCCGAGCTGGAAGAGAAGCTGGCGAACCTGCGGGCGAGGATGCTCGAGGTTCGCGACCGGCGCGTTCGCCCCGGGCTCGACGACAAAGTGCTGACGTCGTGGAACGGACTGGCGCTCGGCGCCTTCGCGGAGGCCGGCCGGGTGCTCGGCGAGCCGGCGTACGTCGAACGCGCGGAAGGCATCGCCGCCTTCTTGCGCGCGAGGGTCTGGAGCGGCGAGCGGCTGCTCCATACGTACAAGGCGGGGCGCGCGGCCGTGAACGGGATGCTCGAGGACTACGCGTATCTCGGCCTTGGGCTGGTCGAGCTGTTCAAGGCGACGGGTGAGCTGGCGCACCTCACCTGGGCGACCGAACTCTTCGAGGCGATCCTGGCGAACTTCCACGATGACCAGCACGGCGGGTTTTTCGAGACGGCGCGGGAGGGCGAGACGCTGCTCCTTCGTCAAAAGCCGCTATTCGACGGGCCCACGCCAGGCGGCAACGCGGCTGCCGCGTTGCTCGGAATGTGGTTGGCGCGGCACCACGGACGCGCCGAATGGGAGTCCTATGTCCGCGAGGTCTTCAACCTGGTACACGACCATGCCGTGCAGGCGGCGAGTGGCTTCGGGGCGCTGTGGCTGGCGGCCGAATTCCTGCTCGCGCCTCATCGAGAAGTGGTCATCTCGGGCGAACGAGCGGCCCGCGAGCCGTTCGAGCGCGAGGCAGGCCGCCGGTACCTGCCGTTCCTCGTCATCGCGCCGACATCAGACGGTGAGGGGTTGCCGCTGTTCGAAGGCAGGCGTGTGGAGTCGGGCGCCCAGGCGTTCGTCTGCGAGGACATGGTCTGCAACCTGCCCGTGTCCGATGTCGGGGCGTTCCGGGCCCAGCTCGACTCGCTCGCTCGCTAACGCGCGAAGACCTCGTCGATGGGCGTGATCCGGACACGGTCTGGGGTGAGCGGCAGTCGGCGGGCGCCGATCACGCGGTCCTCCGCGAGCAGCTCGTCGGGCTTTGGGGCGTCGTACGTGATCGTGGACGGCTCGGCCGAGAGGAGCTCGCGGCGAAGCCCTTCGGCATCCTGCGTGATCATCACAACCGAAAGGTCGGTCGCAGAGAGATGCCGCCGGATCGCGTCGTTCACGCGGTCCAAAGTGAGCGCCGCCAGTTGTTCACGCATGTAGGCGGTGAACTCCCCGATGCCGTACCACCGGCTGTCGAGTGCGTAGCCAAGCTGCTGGTCCTGGGTCTTCGTCATAACGAAGACATTCTTCGAGAGGTACTGGCGGGTGTCCTCGAAGTCCTGTGCGGTCAGTCCATTCGTCACCAGTGCGTCGAGCTCATAGAGGGCCGCCTTGAGCGCGAACACGGCCTGCTCGGGGCGCACCGGGCGAATCCAGATCTCGAAGATCTGCGCCCGCCGGGCGACGTTCGCGTCGGGAAAGAACTGGTACATGCCGCGCGGGAACGCCTCGATGTAGGCGTAATCGCCGTAGTTCATGCCGCGCAGCTCTCGAATGCGCTGGTAGAGGCGCCCGTTGGAGGCGCGGTGTTCGCCGAGGTAGGCGCGGGCGAGCCAGAGCGCCGCGAAATCGGGATGTGCGCGGGTGACGGCGATCCGGCGACCGAGGGAGATCGCAGTGGCGCGCGTTTCCTTCTCGATGATCTCAACGTCCATCCCGGTGGACGATCGTTCCTCGATTGGGCCGGCGACAAGCCGCGAGCCTTCGGGCAGACGGCCAAGCGCGGCCTGGAGGCGTTCGATGAACACAGGCGGCAGGTCGCCGGTCGCGCCCAGCGTCAGGTTCGCGCGCGTGAAGGCGCGGGCGACGAAATCGCGCACGTCCTGGAGGGTGAGCGACTCGATGCCGGCCACGGTCCCGACCGTTGGGTGGCCGTAGGGCGTTCCCTGGAAGAGGTTCGCCTGGAGCCGCTCCTTGCCCAGCTCCTCCTCGTTGTTGGCGCGGAGATCCTGAACGAGCTCGTTGAGTTGCTGCGCTTTCAGGCGCGCGAAGTCGTCCTCGCGGAAACCCGGTTCGAGGAGTTGGGGCAGGACGATCTCGGCGAACTCCTCGGCCCGTTCGCGGTGGGCCACGCCGGTGAGGACCGTCATCTCGCGATCCACCTGGGCGCCGAAGCTCCCGGCCATGGGGAACAGCGCGCGGTTGATCTCGTCGATGCGCATCCGCGAGCTGCCGGCGTCGGTCACCATCGAGGCGGCGAGCGCAGCCAGCCCTTCCTTACCGCCAGGGTCGTGGGCCGAGCCGGCGTCGAATAGCAGCTTGAAGCGCAACAGCTCGGACGGCGAGCGCAGGACGAGAGACGGGATCGCGTGGGCGGAAGCTGGCGCCGGCGCGCGCTCCATGTCGGCGATCGACGGGAGATCGGCCAGCTCCGCTGGCGGCGGCTCGTAAGAGAGGGTGGTCACAACGAGGTTTGCATCGGTCAGGTACGTCCTGGCGGCAGCCGAGAGGTCCTCCACCGTGAGCGAGTCGTAGACGCGGAAGAACTCGTTCACGGTCTGGTAGCGGCGCTCGTAGCGGACGAAGCGCGCGAGGGCACTCGCGATGGATTCTGAATTGTCGAGCGTCCGGGCGAAGGCGTAGCGGTTGTGCGACTTCGCCGCCTCGAGGCGGTCCGCATCCACTGGTTCGCTGCGGGCTCGCGCAACCTCCCCGAAGATGGCGTCGCGCACACCGGCCATGTCGTCGAGTCTCTTCACGCGGGCGAAGACCGTGGCAAGGCCCGGATCCTGGTTCGCCGGAAAGTACGGAGAGAGTTGATCGACGATCTGCTCGCGCTCGACCAGGCGCTGGTACAGGTCCGAGGTTTCCCCGAACGTCAGGTCCAGGAGGGTGTCGAGGGCGGCGCAGTCCTTCGCGGTCGTCGAGAAGGCGGGCCCGTGAAAGGCGACGGTGACCCAGGGGAGCGTCGGCGAAGGCCAGGGCACGTGGGCGGCCACCGGGCGCTCGTGCGGCGGCTCCGGCGGGATCGCGACGTTGGCCGGTTCGCCGGCCGGCCAGCCGCCCCAGTGCTTCTCGACGAGCTGGAACGTCTCCTCGGGATCGGCGTCGCCGGCCACGACAATCGCGGTATGGCCGGGCCGGTACCAGCGCTCGAAGAAGGTCTTCGAATAGTCGAACTGATTCGGCATGTCCTCGATGTCGGCGATGAAGCCCATCGTGGTGTGCTTGTAGGTGTGCACGTCGAAGGCGTGGTCGCGCTGGACTTCGAAGAGCTTCTGCAGCGGGTCGGCGGAGTTCTTGTTGTATTCGCCGAGGACAGCGCGGGCCTCGGTCCTAAAACCCTCTTCGGTGTAGGCGAGGTGCATGAAGCGGTCGGCCTCGATCTCCAGGATCTGTTCGAGGTCCTCGCGCGCGAAGGTGACGTGATAGTTGGTGTAGTCGTCGGTGGTGTAGGCGTTCTGGCGGGCGCCGGCGCGGGTGATGATCTCCTGGTAGCGCTCCGGCGGGTACTTCTCGGTTCCGCGGAACATCATGTGCTCGAAGAAGTGGGCGAAGCCGCTCTTGCCAGGCTCGACCTCGTTACGCGAGCCAGTCTGGACAGGGATCTGGAGCGATACCAGGTTCGGAAAGCCGGTGTTGACGACAACGACGCGGAGGCCGTTCGGCAGCTCCCGTTCGAGCGCCTCGAATGGCATGATGTTGCGCGCGGCCGCCTGGCGTTCGGTCACAGGGCAGGTCTCCACGGCTGGGTCTTCGCCAAGTCTACCGGCTGCCCGCCGAACGGTCCGCGAGAGGCGCCATCCGGCCGGCGCTTCGCGTCCGCCTTCGGTGCGACGCCCGCCCGGCTGTCGCGGGAAGGCTGGCTCAACCGGTTTGTCGCCTGCGACGGCAGCGACGGTCAGGGGCCGGCGTCGGCGGGTACCGGGCCAGGGTCTGTGTCGCGACGCCTGCGGGCGGGGATGGCTTCCCAGGCCGCCTGCACAAACACGAGGCCGACGCCCGCGAAGAGGACGAAGTCGCCCAGGCTGTAGATGTTCGTGCCGTACATGGGGAGCGTGAGCACGTAGCGGTCGCTAAGCGGTTCGAAGCGGATGTCCCGGCCGGCAAGGAGCACGTCCTTGCCATTCCCTAGCTGCCGGCCAAGGTCGCGCTCCGTGATCTCGGGGAAGGCGCCGGACTGCTGCACCACCGAGTATGAGACGGGCATAAGGCCGCCGTGCGCGGCCATTGGGACCAGGTTCAGGACGATCCCGGCCGCGATCGCCCATGCCCCGATCCAGCGGCGAAAGTGTAGCGCGAGCAGCGCAAGACAGACCGTGCTGGGAAAGAAAATCGCGCGCCGAATCTCGCCACTGACGCCAGTCAGCGGCAG
>JAKALX010000255.1 GCA_021823905.1 Chloroflexota bacterium
GTGGTCGCAGGCGACGTCGCCGTGCTCGGCGTTCACCACCCGGCCCGGCTGGTGCGAGAAGACGTCCCAGACGGAGAGGCCGCGGTCGTCCTCGTCGTACGCGCCTTCGATCTGGTAGGAGGCGGTAGCGGCGCCCCATTGGAAGCCTTGCGGGAACTGGAGGAATGGCATGGCGCGCATTCTACACAGCGCCCCCGCCGCTGGGTGCGAGCATCGGTGCGAACTGTTCCGAGATGGGATGAGAAGGCCGGTCCTTCCCGGGCGCAGGCTTAAGGCGCTGTAGACAAAAACGCACTCGGAGCGAAAGGAGGAAGAACCGGCATGGGAAACGCGACCCGGCGAACACGGCTTGGCCGACTGCTACAATTGGGTCGTGCGCTACTACAGCTTCGAGATCGTAATCGAACGCGAGCCAGAAGACGAAGGCTATTTCGCCCACAGCCCGACCCTGCCCGGCTGTTTCAGCAACGGACGGACGATCGAAGAGACTCGTCGCAACATGCATGAAGCGATCCAGTTGCACGTGGAGTCGCTGCTCGCGCATGGGGATTCGATCCCCGGCTAATCCACGCATCCTCCGGATTTGACACTCCCGCGAACCTCGGGACATCCTCGGTCGCTGGCCGGGAGCACGACGGGGAGGACACCGACGATGGACGACGCGGAAGAGCTGCTGTTTGCGGGCCTGAAGGTTCTCGACGTCGGCACGTGGATCGCCGGGCCCGTCGCCGCGACCATCCTGGCCGACTTCGGCGCCAGCGTGATCAAGGTGGAAACGCCCGGCGTCGGCGACGCCTACCGCTACCTCTCCGGCGGCATCATCAGCCCTCAGGCGGACGTCAACTACTGCTGGATCGTCGACGGCCGCAACAAGCGCAGCATCACGCTCAACCTCCAGACGCCCGAAGGCCGGGAGATTCTCTACGAACTGGTCCGGCAGGCCGACGTCTACGTCACAAACCAGCCGCTGCCGACGCGGCGCAAGTTCGGCCTCATGTACGAAGACCTGGCGCCGCTCAACGACCGGCTCATCTACGCGTCGCTCACCGCCTACGGCGAGGTGGGACCCGACGCCGAGGCCGAGGGCTTCGACGGCGTCGCCTGGTGGAGCCGCACCGGCTTGATGGACATGGTTCGCGCCCGCGGCGCGACGCCCGGCGGCTCCGTCCCCGGCATGGGCGACCACCCCACGGCGGTCTCCCTCTACGCCTCAATCGTCACGGCGCTCATGCGGCGCGAGCGCACCGGCAAGGGCGGCAAGGTGCACACGAGCCTGCTCGCCAACGGCATCTGGGCGAACACCTGCTACGGCCAGGGCGCCATGGTCGGCGCCGACTTCGGCGTTGTCCGGGCGGAACGACCGGCAAGCCCCAACCGGACGCTCTTCGAGACGAGCGACGGCCGGCTGCTCTACCTCTACATGGTTCGCACGATGGACGAGCTGGACCGGTTGCTCGTCGCCGCTGATCGCGCCGACCTGCTCGCCGATCCCCGCTTCGACCAGGGGGCGCGGGCAGACCACCTGCCCGAGCTGGTCGACGAGCTGAAGGCGACGTTCATCACACGGACAGCGGACGAATGGATGGCGGCGTTCCGCGAAGCGGGTGTCCCCGTCGTCCTCGTCGCCCGGATGGAGGACCTGCCCAACGACCCGCAGATCCGGCCGAACAACATCGTCGTCCCGCCAGCCGACCCCTCGGTCCCGGCCGAGCTCGTGATCAACCACCCGCTGAACATCGACGGCATGCCGCGCGTCGGCCCCCAGCACGCCCCGGAGCTTGGCGAGCACACAGCCGAAGTCCTGCGCGAGCAGGGCTACAGCGAAGCCAGGATCGCGGAGCTCGCAGCGAAAGGCGCCCTGTAGCGCCCTGCAGCCGCGGGGTACGGGCTCTCCGTGCCCGCATCGAACCACCTCGATGTGCCTCACACCACCGGCGGGTACGCCCCCGGATCCACGAGCTCGATCGAGAGCGACAACGGGTTCTTCGGATGCAGCCACGCCAGGTGGCCGTCGTTGCTCGCCATCCGCCCGCCCTTCGCTTCCAGCGCTGCCACCGCCCCGCCCAGGTCGTCGGCGTAGAGCCCGATGGAGTCGATGCCCTCGCCCCGCCGCTCGATCGTCCGCGCGAGCGTCGAATCGGGCCCATCGGGAGCGATGATCTCCATCGTGAGGCCGCCGTAGCGCACGAGGACCATCTCGCCGGCGTCGATCGTGCTGCGCTCGCGGAGCACTTCCGCGCCGAGGACGTCGCGTGCGTACGCGAGCGCCGCGTCCAGGTCGCGGACGCGAAGGTTGATCTTGAAGAATCTCGGTTCATCCATGGGTGTAGGCCCTCGTTCGAGGCGGCTCCTTTGGGAGCGGCCGGGAAGATTCTAGCCGATCGGCACGTTCGGTAGCCGCGGGCCACCGTGCCCGCATCGAACCGCGAAACCGCCGGCATGCACCCGCACGCAACCAAACCGGTAACCGGGGCCACCGTGCCCGCATCGAACCACCAGCAGGCGAGCGCGGCAACTATCCTTGGCTTTGTGCAGCTCCCGAAGCGAATCCGTCTCCCTCACGACGCGTACACGTCGCCGGAGCACGTCTTTCATCTGGTCCTCCACGCGTTTCCTGACACGCAGCCATTTCAGGACCAGGCGCTCGGCGACGCTATATGGGCGCTGGTCCTCGCCGAGCGCAACCTGCCGACCGTTCACCTGATCGCGGCTTGCCTGATGCCGGACCACCTCCACCTGCTGGCCTCCCCCCGCGAGCGCGACATCATCGGCTGGATGCGCGGCTTCAAGTCATACTCAACCCGTATCTCGTGGGAGTTCACCGGCAGGAAGGTCCTTTGGCAGCCGAGTTATTTCGACCGACGCATCCGCGACGAAGCGGAGCTGGAGGCGGTTCTGGGCTATATCGTTCGGAACCCGGAAAACGCTGGGTTGGTGGACGCCACGGGGAGTTGGCGCTGGCTTTGGGGACTCGTCGCGGAGGATTGATCCCGAGGCGGTTCGGTGCGGGCACGGTGGCCCGCGGCTACCGGAACATGATCCCATTCGATGCGGGCACGGTGGCCCGCGGGCCACCGGCGGTTCGGAGACAGAATCCGCGTTTCACGCGATACTGTGCGGCGTTGCGCCGGAGATTGCCGGGGCTTCCCCCAACTTCACACCTGGACTTCGCACCATGCCAAGGCACCCGAACGAGGCCCTCTTCGAAGGCGAAAAGCCGTTCCCCATCATCCCCACCTGCGAGCACTTCGCCGGCACCGAGGAGCGCATTTCCAAAGCGTTCCAGCTCCAGGAGCAGCTCCACGGCGTCTTCGACATCACGATGGACTGCGAGGACGGCGCTCCCACGGGCGCGGAGAAAGCGCACGCCGAGATGGTCGTGCGCATGCAGAACTCCGGCCTCAACAAGTTCAACGGAGCCGGCGTCCGTATCCACGACTACACCCACGAGCACTGGAAGGACGACGTCGACATCATCGTCCCCGGCGCCGGCGAGCGGGTCGCCTACATCACCGTGCCGAAGTCGACCAAGGCCAGCCGCCTCGCCGAGATGATCGACTACGTCCGCAATGCCACCGCGAAGGCCGGGATCAAGCGCGAGATCCCGATCCACGCGCTGATCGAGACGCACGGTGCGCTCCACGAGATCTGGCAGATCGCCGAGCTCCCCAACATCCAGGTGCTCGACTTCGGCCTCATGGACTTTGTCAGCGCGCACCACGGCGCGGTTCCCTCGAGCGCCATGCGCTCTCCGGCCCAGTTCGAGCACGAGCTCCTGCGGCGGGCCAAGGCCGAAACGGTCGCGGCCGCGCTGGCCAACGGCATCGTCCCCGCGCACAACGTGACCCTCGAGTTGAAGGACACGGAGTTCATCTACAACGACGCGAAGCGCGCGCGAGAAAGCTTCGGATTCCTGCGCATGTGGTCCATCTACCCGGCGCAGATCGAGCCGATCACGCGGGCAATGGCGCCCGCGATGCCCGAAGTCGAGGAGGCCGAGGCGATCCTCCTGAAGGCCTACGCGGCCGACTGGGGGCCGATCCAGCACGCCGGCAACCTGCACGACCGCGCCACCTACCGCTACTTCTGGGAGCAGCTCCAGCGCGCCCGCGTCATGAACCTGCCGCTCTCCGAGGAGATCACGAAGACGTTCTTCGCGTAGAGGCGTGGAGGGGCGGGCGGATCCGAGGCGCGACCCGTAGGGAGCGCGTCACCATCGGCGTGAGTTTGTTCTTCACGTTCTTGGGAACCTTGTGGTTCGGGGGCTCACGCCCTCGTTGCCGCTCGCGCCTCGGATTCAAAGCCGGGCTCCAGGGTGCGCACTCTTCACCGCCGACGCGATGGCGATGCGGTAAGATGGAGGTACCTCCTCCGGGGAAGCTGCCTTCGGTGCCTGCCCCCTTCGCCATCACGAACGTTTCCGTCGCCCGGTCCATCTCTGTTCTTTCGCGCGGCGCCGCCCTGGCGCTGGCCGCGCAATGGATGTCATGAGCTCGAACCACCACACCCATCCCGGCCCGTTGACTGTCGGCGTGCTCGCCCTCCAGGGCGACTTCCGCGAGCACCGCGAAGTGCTGGAGACGATGGGCCACCACGTCCGCGAGATCCGCAAGCCCGAGCAGCTCGCCGAGATCGACGCGCTCATCATCCCCGGCGGCGAGAGCACGACCATCGCCCGCCTCATCCTCTCGAACGGCTTCCAGCAGCCGTTGCGCGAGTTCTGCGCGACCGGCAAGCCCGTCTGGGGCACGTGCGCCGGGGCCATCCTCCTTGCGAAGGACGTCGACAACCTCGACCGGCCGGGCATCGAGGTCATGGACATCACCGTCCATCGCAATGCTTTTGGCCGCCAGGTCGACAGCTTCGAGGCAGACCTCGACGTACGCGGCATCGAGGACGGGCCGTTTCGCGCCGTCTTCATCCGCGCGCCGCTGATTCGCGAGGTGCGTGCCCCCGCGGAAGCGATCTGCAGGCTCGAAGACGGGACGATCGTCGCCGCGCGCGAAGGAAACCTGCTGGCGACGTCGTTCCACCCGGAGCTGACCGGCGACCACCGGCTGCACGCGCTGTTCCTCACCCTTGGCCGCACGCGCGCGGAGGCGACGCCGTGAGCGACATGACCGCCGAGCCGCTCAGCCCGATCGACGCGGCCACACTCTGGCCGCAGCTGCACCGCCTCGACACCGAGGTGATCGCCACGCGCGGCGGCGAGAACCTGCTGGTCTCCTCGGGCCTGCACGCGACCGGGCTTACGCGCCTGCCCCGTATCGCCCGCCTGCCCCGGACCGTGGTTCTCGGCGTGAAGCGCGGCCTCCGCTACCGGGGGGTCCTCGTTGCCCGCGAGCTTGCGGGTGGCGCGGGTTGGGAAGTCGTCTCGATCCGGATCGCCCGGCCCAAGGACGACGACGCGATCATCGCGCTGCTGAACGGCGCCTGCATCGAAACCGCCCGCCGTGGAGGACGCACGCTCTACCTGCGCTACGCCGAGGGTTCGCCCCATGCCCAGGCGTTCCGGCGTGGCGGCATGTTCGCCTACCGGATCGAACGGCTCTACGCCATCCCACCGATGGCGAAGACCGCGGCCACCGTCTTTCGAGGCGAAACGCGCTCGGACCGCCACGGCGTCTTTCGCCTTTACTGCCGGGCGGTCCCCGAGAACGTCCGCCGCCAGGAAGCGCCAACCCAACAGGATTGGCGGGCCGTGCTCGATTCCTATGACTGCGATCGCTGCTATGTGCTCGACCGCGACGGCGCCATCGCCGCCTGGGTCGGCATCGGCGAACGCGAGGCCTACGTCCTGCTCGACGGCCAGGTCGAGGGCGTGGTCGACGCGGTGCTCGACCTCGTCGAAACGCATACGCCGCGCAACGGC
>JAKALX010000256.1 GCA_021823905.1 Chloroflexota bacterium
CCCGCCCTCGCGCCAGTAGGCGTGCGTGATGATGTCGTGGCGGCCGACTTCGCGGCCCGCGTCGATCTCGCGGCCTTCGGGCACGGCCCAGTGGAAGAGACCGTTGTAGCGGGTGACATGCTCGCCGGTCGAAAGCTCTTTCACGTGCTCGAGGAAGGTAGAGAAGCGGCCGATGACGCCCATATCCTGGAGCCCCTCGGCGACCTGGCAGAACGCGTCGGTGGTCACACCGGCCTCGGCCGCGCGCCCCGCCCAGATCTCGCGCACGAGCTCGGCCGGTTCGAACTCCCGCTTGAGCGCGGTCAGGACGCGCCACTGGAGGTCGTCGAGCACGACGATCTCGGTGCCGACTACCTCGGCGGGGACGTCGGCGCGGGAACCGGGCTCGGTTCCCCGCCGCCGCGTATGCCCGACGCCGAGGGCGAAGAGCTTCTTCGCGGGCATGAGGCGGTAGGAGCGGGCGCCGATCCGAGCCGCGAGGTAGGCGGCGTGCTTTTCGATCGCGTAGCCCTGGGGCACCTTCAGGGTGGTCCAGAGGCGGTACTGGGAGCCGGCCGTTTCCGCGTCGGTCGAGCGCAGAACAACGTGGCCCGAGAACGGATCGTCGCGGAAGAGGTAGTCGAAAGATTCCTGAAGCCGCTCCGGCGGCACGTTCCAGGCGCAGAGCGACCCGTGGGCGAGGCTTGTTGAGAGCAGCGTCTGGCGGATGCGGCGGATGACGCCTGCTTCGAGCATGGCGCGAAGGCGGGCGGTGACCGTTTCGACGTCGATCCCCGAGCCGGCCGCGATGACGGCCAGGGGATCGCGCTGGAAGCCGGGCACGCGGTCTTCCGAGACGGAGAGAATCGCCCGGTTGACGGGATCGTCGATGCTGACGGGGATTGGGGGTGCGGTCAGGAGCTGGCCTCCAGGACCGGCTCAGCCGCGAACAGATCGACCAGGGAGGCGCCGAGGGAGGGGTCGAGCGATCGCAGTCGCTCGGTCGGGCGATGGAAGATCTGGTTCACCAGCGAGCGGGTGATCGCCTCGACGGCCTCGGCTGAGAGCTCCGGATGCAACCGGGCGATGCGCACCGCCTCGTCGCGCCGGATCCGCTCGACCTCCAGGCGCAGCCGGCCGAGGTGCGAGCGGCTGTCGGTCGACGCCATTACGAGGCGCTTGTGGAGGATTTCGCGCAGGCGGATGCGCAACGCTTCGCGGCGGGCCTCCGAATGCGACTGCGCGGCGGGTGCTGAGAGCATGCTCGCGATCGTGAGGACCGGGATGGCGAGCGAACCGCTGATGTTGCGCGGAGTGCCGAGGTCGACCGCCAGGCGGCGAATCTCCGGGAGCTGCGTCGCGTCGAGCGGCTTCGCCGCCGAACCCAGGCAGGTGACGAGCACGTCGACCGGTTCCATCGTCTGGAGACTGGCGAAAGCCACGTAGCGCATTGTCCGGGAGTCGAACCAGGCGTTGCTGGGTTCGCGGCGCGCGATCACAGAGATGTCCGTGAAGCCCAGCTCGACCGCCCGGCGAACGACCAGCCCGCCGACGGCGCCGGCGCCAACGACCGCGATCCTGCCGGTGACCGGCACGCCCGTGAGGTTGAGCGCGCGGTCAAGCAGGTGACCGGTGTGGGCGTTGAACTCTTCCTCGCTCCGGAGGGTGCGAGCGGCTGCCACCGCCACACCACCCAGCTCGGCGATTCTCGGGGCCGCCGAGGCGAGGCTGGTACGAACCTGGCCCAGGATCTGCTCCTCTCCAAGTGCGACGGAGTGAAGCCCCGCGGCGACCTCGGCGAGGTGGAGGAGCGCGTCGAATCCCGTCCAGGCCATCGGCGCCGCGCATTCACAGGATTGGCTCTCATGGAACGCTTCGACGCGCTGGCAGCTTTCGATCACCGCCGCCCCGGCCCCGTGCGAGCGAGCGGCCTCGAGCACCGAGCCAAGCTCGGCCTGAGAGACAGAGGCGACCGGCCAACCGCACGTCTTAAAGTTGACCAAATCTCTCAAACAGTATTGATCTTCTGGTGCCGATTGAAGACTTGCCACGGTTGCGTTCGGTTTATCGTACTTCATCGTGGCTCGCAAGTGCCTTCCGATCGATCTCCACCATATCTCCGGGCATACAGGTCATGGATTCCGGCCAGCCTTCGCGGGAGCCGTGGCGGCGGCGGATTCGGCTTCCCGGAGCCAGTCGTCCCATTCGTCGCCGAAGTAGTGGACGCGGGCCTTCTTGTACTCGACCGAGGAATAAAGCACCGCGTGCTCGCGCAGGCCGGTCTCGCGCTGGATCGCCGAGATGCAGTCAGCGACCTCCTCGCTCGTGCGGCCGTGGATCATCGTGAAGAGGCTGTAGGGCCAGTCCTCGTAGACGGGCCGCTGATAGCAATGAGAGACCTTCGCGAAGCTCGCCATGATCGGGCCGGCTACCGCGCATTCCTCGGGCGCCGCCTTCCAGACGGCCATGCCGTTGGCGCCAAAGCCCGCCTCGCGATGGCGCAGCACCGCCGAGAGCCGCCGCAGCGCGCCGCGTGCGCGAAGCTCCTCGCCGGCTTCGAGCAGCGCCTCGGCCGAGGCGAAGCCGTGCAAGGCGGCCGCCGCGTCGAACGGCCGCGTGACGATCGGAAAGGGCTCCTGGAAGGCGCGGACAGCGGCGATCTCGCGCTCGGAGGGCGCTTGCGGCCCGGCCGCAGTTGCGCCGGAGACCGGCTGCTCGGAACGCGTGTCGGCGGCCGTCTCGTCCATGTCGAGCTTCACGCCCAGCTTGAACATGCGCAGCGCCGGCAACGGCCGCGTCGAGACCGCGCCGGTGAGCCGGTGGAGGAGAGCGACTTCCTCCGCCAGCGGGCGGCCCGCCGGCACGGCCAGCGTGTACCAGAGGTTGAAGTCGTGCGCGCGCTGGTAGTTGTGCGACACGCCCGGGTGGGCGCTGATCAACTTCGCGGCGGCATCGAGATGCTCGGGCGGATACTTCGCGGCGACCAGGCACGAGTCGTAGCCGAGTGCGCGGCCGTCGAAGATCGCGCCGACCTGGCGGATCAGGCGGCCGTCGGCCATCGCTCGGGTGCGCTCGACGACCTCGTCTTCGGGAAGCCCGAGCTCTTCGCCAATGGCGGCGAACGGACGGGGCACGAGCGGGATGTGCGTTTGCAGGCGGGTCAGAAGCGTCCGCGAAACGGCGTCAAGCGCTTCGCTTGCATCGGCGTGACGGTGTGCCGCCATCGTTTCCGCCTTTCGCCCGGAGAAAGGTCATTGACCGGGCGAGAGGAAGTCTGCTATATCTTGCGCAAAAGTTCAAATCTTTTCTCTGCATCCGAGAAAAGATAGATTTGAAGACTATATGCAGCTTCTCTTGCAGGTGTTGATTCCATCAATAGGTGGGCCCGAGTTGTGACAGAGTCGACCCCGGCCATCCGCCCCAATCCCCGCCCCGATTTCGCGTCCGTCGATTTCGCCCGCTCGCCGTTCACCGTCGCCTGGGAGATCACCCGCGCCTGCGGCCTCGCCTGCATCCATTGCCGCGCGGAGGCGCAGCCGAGGCGCGACCCCGGCGAGCTGACCACCGAAGAAGCGTTCGGCGTCATCGACCAGATCGTCGATGTCGGCGGGCCGATCCTTATCGTCACCGGCGGCGACCCGCTGATGCGGGACGACTGCTTCGACATCATCGAACGCGCCGCCTCTCGCGGCCTGCGCGTTGCCTTCTCCCCGTCGGCCACCGGCCGCTGCACGAAAAAGGCGCTCGAGCGCGCCCGCGACGCCGGCGTCTCACGCGTTCACATCAGTCTCGACGGACCGGATGCGGCCTCGCACGACGCGTTTCGCGGCGTGAAGGGATCGTTCCAGCGGACGCTCGACATCCTGCGGTGGCTCCAGGAGGCCGGTGTCTCGCTGCAGGTTGGCACGACCGTGTCGCGCCACTCGGTCGCTCGCCTGCCGGAGATCGCGGCCCTGATCGCGGCCTACGGCCCGGTGATGTGGAGCGTCTTCTTCCTCGTCCCGACGGGGCGCGGCCAGCTCCGCGACATGGTGAGCGCCGAAGAGCACGAACAGGCGTTCAACTGGCTCTACGACACGGCGAAGACGAGCCCCTTCGACATCCGCACCACGGCGGCGATGCACTACCGCCGCGTCGTCATCGAGCGGCGGCGGGCCGAGGCCGCGGCCGGCGCCGCAGGCCGTCCGCAGGGTGGCCCGGCGGCGTTCGCCAACGTCTCCGGCGCGGGATATTCGTTCCAGGGCGAGATGGGCATGTCGATGAAAGGCGTGAACGATGGCGACGGCTTCGCCTTCATCGACCACGTCGGCAACGTCTGCCCGAGCGGTTTCCTCCCGCTGCCGGCCGGCAACCTGCGCGAGCAGGGCTTCGCGGAGATCTACCGCGACAGCCAGCTGTTCCGCGACCTGCGCGACCGCTCCCTTCTGAAGGGACGTTGCGCGGCCTGCGAATACACGCCTGTCTGCGGTGGCTCGCGCGCCCGCGCCTACGCCCTGACCGGCGATTACCTCGAGAGCGATCCTTCCTGCGTCTACCAACCCCGTGGAGGTCAAGCAGCATGCTGAGCGTTTCCCGGCTACTCAACGGCACGGTCACGGAGGGCGACGTCCTCCGCTATGGGCGCTCGTCGCAGCGCGGCCCCGCCCACCTGCTCCACTTCAGCGCCGACAAGAAGCCGGTCGTCGCCTGGAACATCACCGGCCAGTGCAACCTGAAGTGCATGCACTGCTACGCCAGCGCCACCAGCAAGCCGTTCGACGGCGAGCTGACCACCGCCGAGTGCTACAAGGTGCTCGACGACCTGGCGGCGTACAAGGTGCCGAGCGTGCTCTTTTCCGGCGGTGAGCCGCTCATGCGGCCGGAGCTCTTCGAGTTCGCGGAGTATGCCCGGAAGATCGGCCTGCGCACCGTGCTCAGCACGAACGGCACCCTCATCGACCGCGAGACCGCCCAGCGCATTCACGACACCGGGTTCACCTATGCCGGCATCAGCCTCGACGGCATGCAGCCGACGCACGACCAGATCCGGGGCGTCAAGGGTTCATTCGAAAAGTCAGTCGAGGCGATCCGCCACCTCCGCGCGGTCGGCGTGCGAACCGGCCTGCGCTTCACGGTCCACGGGCGGAACCGGGCCGACATGGGCGCGATCTTCGACCTCATCGAGGAGGAGCAGATCCCGCGGATCTGCGTCTACCACCTCGGCTACGCGGGTCGCGGCGGCAAGATCTCGGCCTTCGACATCACGGCCCAGGAGACGCGCGAGGTCGTCGACTACATCTTCGAGCGCTGCGAGGACTTCTACCGTCGCGGCATCGACCACGAGATCCTGACCGTCGGCAACCACACCGACAACGCCTACCTCTATCTCGCCGTGCGGAAGCGCGATGAGCAGCGCGCGGCCGATCTGCGCCAGATGCTCGAATGGAACGGCGGTAACCAGAGCGGGATCGCGATCGCCTCGATCAACCCGCGCGGCACGGTCCATGCCGACCAGTTCTCGTGGGACTACGCCCTGGGGAACGTCCGCGAGCGCTCGTTCGGCGAGATCTGGGACGACCGCAGCCATCCGCGCATGGCGATCCTGAAGGACCGCACGAAACACCTGCCCCAGCGCTGCCAGGAGTGCCGCTTCGTAAACATGTGCAACGGCAACCTGCGGGCAAGGGCCGAATACGCGACGGGCGACTTCCTCGGCATGGACCCGTCGTGCTACCTGACAGACGAGGAGATCCGCGAGCCCGCGGCGGCTGCTGTCTGAGCGCTCCCGCGTTCCGCTTGCCGCCGAAGCCGTCGCCGCCGACGCTCTACGGAGTGGCGACGGTGAGCATCGACGAGTTTCTCCGCGGGGAGGGGTTCAAGGACGACGCCTCGCGGGAGACCGCGCGGGCTGTG
>JAKALX010000257.1 GCA_021823905.1 Chloroflexota bacterium
CTGCACGCCGGCGGCCGGATGGTGTCGGACGACTTCCTCCTCGTCGGTGGCGCGCCCGGCCGGCCGGAGATCGGCGCGCTGCGCCGCGACGTGTTCGTGCGCGAGGGCAGCTTCGAGCTGATCCCGGACGACCTCCGCGAGCGCTTCACGGCCGCGGGCGCGGGGCCGGGCCGGCGGGTCCTTCGTCGCGCCGACGCCCTGGAGCGCTTTGCCGCGCTGATCGTCCCCGATGTCGTGTGGTTCCTCGACGGAGAGCGCACCGCGTCGGCGGCCGAGGCGCGCCCGCTGAGCCAGGCGGCGGCGCTGGCGGCGCTGATCACCGCCTCGAGCCCGCTGTTCGCCAGCGGCCGCTACCGCGAGGAGCGCGCCCGCGTGCTGCCGGCGCTGGCCGCAATCGCCGAGTCGGCCCGGTGCTTTGCCGTGCGCGCCGGCGATCAACTCCTGCGTGCCCCGGCGATCGTGATCCGCGAGCTGCTCGCCCGCACCAAACCCGGGAGGGGATGAGACGATGGGCGCCATTCTGGCCGTTTTCGGCGAAGCCGGTGATCCGGAGCTACCTGAGCGGCTGGAGAAGATGATCGCGGTGTCGCCGTACCGTGGGAAGGCTGAGCGGATCCTCGCGCCCGGCGCCGCGATGGCGATCCAGACGCTGGGCTGGGACGCCTCGATCGCCACGGTCGGGAACTTCATTGTCGCCTTCCACGGCTTCATCGGGAACTGGGACGAGCTGGCGCCCGCGCTCGGCCTGCGCTTCGAGGACGGCGCCTCGAACGCCGAACGGCTCGGGATCGCGTTCGAATCGGTGGGTGAGCGCCTCTTCGCCCGGTTGCGCGGCGAGTTCGCCGTCGTGATCCTCGATCGCAGTTCCCGGGTCGTGACCGCGGCGCGCGACGTGTACGGAGTGCGGCCGCTATTCGTGCTTCGCGATAGCGGCCGTGATTACCTGGCTGCGGAGATCAAGCAAGTCTTAGCGGGTTCCGCTGCTCAGCCACGGCTCGACGAGACGTTTCTCGCGAGCTGGCTCGTGCACCGGTACGGGGATGGAGGTGAGACGATGTATCAGGGCGTCCGCCGACTTGTTCCCGGTCACGCCTATGCGTTGGCTCTGGACACTCCGGGTCAGGAACGACGCCGGGCCCCGTACTGGAAACCGCCGCAGGAGAAGCGGGAACGGCGGCGCGACGAGGCGTCGTATGCCGAGGAGCTGCGCGCCATTCTCGATCGGGCGGTCGGGCGCTCGCTCGCCGAGCGGCCGGGGGCGGTCGCGCTCAGCGGTGGAATGGACTCACCGACGATCTGGGCGCTGATCCGGCGCCGAGCGCAGCGGGGCGATCGGCGCGCCGGGTTGGTCGGCGCTGTCACGCTCAGGTTCCCCGGTTTCGACTGCGACGAGACGGCACTGGTCCGCGAGATCATCGCGATGACGGGCGGCGATGGAACGTTCGTCGATGCGACGGCCGTGGCGCCGTTTGACCTCATCGAGATGCTCGCCAGGGTGGTCGAGGGCCCGTTCATCGCAACGCAGTACCACGGCAGCCTCATCGCGGATGCGGCGAAAGAGATGGAACGATGCGTTGTGTATTACGGCTTCGGCGGGGACGAATGGCTGACCGGAAGCCCGCACTACCTCGGTGACGAGCTGCGGCGCGGCCACGTGTTGCGCGTGTTGGCAGACGCCAGGGCTGTACGACTTGGGCGCGGACTTGCGCGGTTGCGCGGCCTCGTGAGACACACGATTATCCCCGTGGCCGGGCCCCCTTGGTCGCGGAAGGCTGCTGTCCCTGCATGGCTTCACCCGTCGCGGCGGGGCACGCTCCTGCTGCGCCCGCGGGCGGAAGCGCGCTCGAGGTCTGGAGCCGCACTGCTGAACACCCTGACGACGCATCGCGCGGCAAGCTACTTTGGCAACGCCGAGCTGGTCGCGGCACAGGCTGGCGTTGAGCTGAGGTGCCCGCTCTGTGACTTGGACCTGATTGAATTCGCGTTTCGGGCGCCCGGCCGTGTGGTCATGGGTGGACAGCGGGACAAGCATCTGATGCGCGTTTCGACGTGCGGCCTACTGCCTCGAGCAGTTGTGGATCGGCGCAGGAAGGTGGAGTTCTCGGGTCCCATCCGAAGCCACGTGCGGGCCGCCGCGAGGCAGGAGGACGTTAGCCGGTGGCATCTGGTCGTGCGCGAGATCGTGGTGCCGCAGGAAGTTCAGCGGCTCCGCGCCGAGGTCGAAACCAACCAGGATGCCGACGGCTTCCATACCTTCATGAGACTGCTGGTCGCCGAGAGAGTCTGCACGAGGTTCGACTCGTGACACGGAATGAGCTGCCATGGTGGCAGCGCGCGGCGTGCGTAAGGTATTGATTCATATTATGTTACTGCTGCTGCTCGTGTCGTGGTGTGGTGATGTTCTGGCCATTGTGGCGATGGTTCTGGATGACTGATACCAATTCGCCGTCCTTCGTAGAGGAATCGGTGTCGTGGCTGCAGCGTGGGTGGGTGCACGACAAGAAAGTGGTAGTGGGGTCACGCGGCGATCCGGGATGAGTGAGGGTGGGAGAAGAAGAGGCGATCGAAGCGTTGGCTGAGGACGGCGCAGCGTAGGGCGGTGATGGCGTTGGCGCCGGAGAGAGACCAGTGCATCCCTGGGCGTTTGAGGCGGGTGCCGATGGTGTGTTTGCAGGCGGCCTCGACGACCCCGGTCGAGGTGCACAAGCTGGCGTGTTTGAAAGCGCGGTAGCGCATTCGATCTTTGTTTTGGCTGAAGTAGGCAGCGGCTTTGCGGGCGTCCTCGCTGTGGTGGGCGTGGATCTCGAGGTGGGCCACCAGGGACTCGATAACCCCGGCCTCCAGCTCGGCCCAGCGGCGGAGCAGCCAGAACGGGCAGACCTCATGGGTGGGGCCCCACAAGGCGGCGGAAAGCTCGGCCAGGTGCTGCTTGGCGTGGAACAGGTCGACGATCTCGATCGCGCCGGGGAACTGTTCACCGGCGAGGTTCCAGATCCAGGGCGCGCCGTCACCGAGCACCACACGGCGTGGCGCCTGCTCGACGCGGCGACGAGCACCCTCGCGCAGAGCACGTTGGGCGAACTCGGAGACCTGCTCGTCGGTGTCGCGGGTCGCGGCGCTCTCGATCGCCGCCGTGTAGGTCAACGAGCCCGGATCGTGGACAACTCGTCCCTTGGCGTCGCGTCCCTCGGCGCTCCAGACAACACACAGCTTCACCTCCCGGGTCCGCGCCGAGCCATCAGGCTGCTTGCCGGCTCGGCCCGCCACCTCCGCCGCACGCATCGGCACGCCCGTGCCATCGATCCCCACGTACAGCGTCGGCGGCACCGGCCGGTTGACCTCCCGCGCCGTGTTCTCCCGCTCAATCGCCGCCAACTCGGCACCGAGCCGCTTGGCCACCCGCTCCACCCGCTTGGCGCCAATCTCCACCCCGGCCAACTCCCGCAGCAGGGCGCCGCCCTCCGCGAAACTCGTCGCGGCCCCGACCAGACCGACCATGCGCGTCACCCCCGGCGACAGCGACCCCCCCTCGATCCCAAGCTCGCGGTCGCGCGGGAAGAACCCTTGCCCGCACGCTGGGCAGTGGTAGTAGGCCCGCGCCAGCACCAGCGGCCCCACCGCCGTCACGATCCGCTTCGTCCGCCGCCCCGCATACCGGGCCACTGCCCCACACCGGCACGCCAGCACCGGCCCCACGTGGTCCGACCGGTCGGCGTTGAGCGACCGCTCGAGCACCCGCGCCGCCACCGCCAGCGCCTGACGACGAACCGCCACCTCCAGCTGCCCCAACCCCTCCCCGTCGCCGATCAGCTCGCTGATCTCGGCCGCAACCTCCGCGGCGACCGCCGCCTGAAACCCCCTTTTTCGGCCTGCGCGGCCCGCATGCCTTCCAGCTCCCCGTCTGCGGCTCGTTCGCACGTTTGCCAGTAGGCTTCAAGCTCGCTGCGAAACGCGCGACCCTGCTCGATCTGCCGGCGCACCACGACCGCCTCCTCCGCGCTCACCAGCCGCGTCCGCGTCCGCCCGCGCACCGCTCGAGTGAGCGAGAAGTACGGCCCGTGCCGGGCATCCGAATCGTGGGCACACGGACAACCTGGCTTGCTGCACGTCACGTAGCGTTCGGTCAACACGCCGCGTCGGATCGGCCGCGCTGGGCCGAGAACAGCAGGGCTCCGGTTGGGCGTTGAAGCAGCGCTGAGTCGTTTGGGCATCGGTCCTCCTCTTGCGATCATATCAACTGCAAGAACAACTCAATGCAAACCAACCCCTTCCCCCTCCTCAACCTTGTTGTCGTACACCCGCGTGGGTGCGTGGGTTGGAGGATTTGACACCAGCGGATCAAGTTGGTATGTTGGCGATAACGGTCGGATGCAGTTGTTGGCGAAACGATTTCGAGGACGATGCCGAGATTCCGTGGAGGTCCCTGGGAGGAGGCGAGAGATGATCCGTTTCGTTCGGGTGTTGGTAGTGGGTGTGGCCGTGCTGATCGCCGGGGCTGTCACAAACACGAGCCGCGCGCAACAACTCAACGGTTTTCCGGAGCACCATTCGGGGATGGTGGCTAAGGCTCTCGGTGCGGTGACCGTCGGGAGCGGGTGGCAGTCGTTCCTCTGGAACGGCACGGCGCCAACGCCGTCGTTGGAAAACCCGTTCACGTTCACCTTGCCTGGGCCAGGATACATCGCGGTCGTTGATGCGTACAACGACGGCGACCAGTTCGCCGTGTACGAGGGCGCGACTCTGATTGCGAACACGTCCGTTCCTGTGGACGACGGGACGAATGTCGGTGGTAACCCAGATCAGGCTTGGGCTAATCCCAAGTACAGCAGGGGCTATTTCCCGTTGGCGGCGGGTGCTCACTCGATCAACATCACGACGATTCAAAACGCCAATTGCCCTGGCTGTACCGCCGGTGCTGCGTTTCTGCGGGTCGGCTTACAGGGGGACGGCTTCAACCAGGCCATCCCAACGTTGGGTCTCGTGGGTCTCGCGTTCCTCGCAGTCGTCATCATGGTGGCAGGGCTCGTCCTCCTGCGGCGGGACTGATCGACAAGGGGTGTCAGGGGGCTGTCTGCCGGAACGCGTGATTTGGCTTGAAATCGGTCGTTTCTGCGAGTATTGTCGAGCTGGTGTGGAGGGCTTTAGAAAAATGAAATCGGCCAAGATCGGCTCGTCAGTCGGGCCCGAACGTGAAGCGTGGCATAAGCTGATCCGTGTTGCGAACATGGCGGCCCGCTCGACCTACACCCGGCCAGCAGTATGTCGGGTGACGCTGGAGAGTGCTGTCCGTGGCGCCGGAGGGAGCAAGCCAGACACAAACGGTTACCCGAACCAAGCGTAGATTGATGGTCCCTGGGATCGGATCGCCGTACTGGGTCGAGACTGTAGTTCGTGAGCAAGCAAACTGATGGTCGGGATGGCGCCACACCTACGTGGCGCCTTTCGTTTGCCGGTGATCCGACGGTTGCGGTGGAGCTGCGTGGTCTCTCCCCAAGCCGGGTGCGAGACATAGCCGCATCTTGGTGTTCCGCTGTGAACGAAGCAGTTTGGGGCCCACCGTCGGATCAGTTTGTCCCGCGTTCGACAGTTCATGCTCGTGCCGCGCTTCGCTGGGGTTGCGCACCACGGCGTAGCGACGCCGAACGCTGCCCTCGTGGGTGACGACCTCCCTGATCTCCAGGTCCTCCCGTATCACCCGGAAGCGCCCCGCTCGCGACAACGCCGGGTGCAGCCTCCCAGCCGAGGACCGCAGCTTCTCCCCCACGATCACCTGCCCATCGCCGCGCTGGAAGGCGATCTCCTGCTCCTACCCCGTAAGACCACGATCCACCCCGTCTTCAGA
>JAKALX010000258.1 GCA_021823905.1 Chloroflexota bacterium
TGACCGCTGACACGGCGATCAACGCCGCCAGCGCGTAGAACGTCATCCGCCAGCCTGAGAGCCACACCAGGAGCCACGGGAGGAGCACGAACGCCCCGATCTGCACGCTGCTCGTGATCACCTGGACGACGGACTGCACACGCGGCACTTCATCCTGGTGGAACCACTGGTGGATCAGCATCGCCATGTTCGCCTGGCGGCTAACGAGGCCGAGCATGAAGACGAACCGGAAGGTCAGCAGGAGCGGATAGTTCGGGGCCCAGCCCATGAGCGCCGCGAACACGGCCATGTGGACCGCCCCGCCGAAGATCATCAGCCGCGGGTTGAAGCGGCTGACCAGCGCGGCCATTGGCACGCTGAGCAGGATCGTCGCCATCGGCGAGACCGCGCCGAGCACGCCGGCCGCCGCGGGCCCGAGCCCGAATTCGTCCTTGATGTCGGGGAGCATGATGCCGACCGAAAGGCTGACCAGCATCGCCGCCGAGTTCACGAGCGACACGAGGCCGATGACGACCGACCAGCGATACGACACACGCACACCTTGTCCCGGAGTTGGGCAAGTTCAGCCCAAGGACGCCCGGCAGCGCTATGACCTGTGTCAGTCCGTCCCCGTATGACCCGGATCATTGCCCTCGGACTCCGCGCTTCGGCAGCCTCCGCAAACGAGCATGGCGACGGCGCGGCATTCCCAATGCGCCGGCCACCACGGGAAGGCGCCAACATGACGACCGGCCGGCGATCCGCGCGAGACGCATCCCTCTACCGAAAACGCTGGGAATGGGACAGCGTCTTCTGGGCTTCCCACTGCATTAACTGCTACCCCGGCAACTGCCCGGAACGCGTCTACGTCAAGGATGGCAAGGTCGTCCGCGAGGAAGCCGCCGGCACCTTCCAGACGATCATGCCAGGCGTGCCCGACATGAACCCCATGGGCTGCCAGAAAGGCGCCGGCTGGTCGCGCATGCTCGGTGGCCAGGAACGCGTTCTCTATCCCCTGAAGCGGGCCGGCGAACGCGGCTCCGGGCGATGGGAACGGATTACCTGGGACCAGGCAGCGACGGAGATCGCCGACTCCATCCTCGACGCCGTTGAGACGGTCGGCCCGGAATCGGTCATCGCGCCCTCCGGCGGTAGCTTCGGCACCTGGGGCGGCGCCGGCCGCGGCCGGCTCCTCGGCATCATCGGCGGCATCGCCACCGACGTGAACGGCGAGGTCAACGACTTCGCCCCTGGCCATTACCTCACCTACGGCACGTTCGACCCCGTCGGCAGCGTCGACGACTGGTTTCACTCCGAGCTCGTCCTCATCTGGTACGGCAATCCCGTCTACACACGCATCCCCTACGTCCACTACCTGAACGAGGCGCGCTACAACGGCGCCGAGATCTGCCTGATCGCCCCCGACGTCTCACCCTCGGCCGTGCACGCCGACTACTACGTGCCGGTCAAGCCCGAGAGCGACGCCGCCCTCGCGCTGTCGCTCTCCCAGGTCGTCATCGCCGAGGGGCTGGTCAACGAGCAGTTCGTCCGCGAGCAGACCGACATGGCACTGCTCGTAAACCCGGTCACCAAGCGCTTCCTCCGCCAATCCGAGATGGAGGAGAGCGGCAGCGACGAGCAGTTCTACGCCTGGGACTCGAAAACCAACCGGCTCATCCCCGCGCCACGGGGATGCCTCTTCTGGGGCGACGCGGTCCCCGCGCTCAACGGCGCCTTCACGGTCGAGACACTGCGCGGCCCGGTCCAGCTCACGACGGTCTTCGCGCTGATGAAGGAGCGCCTCGCCGCCTACACGCCCGAACTGTCCTCGGAAATTACCGGCGTCCACCCGGAGACGATTCGAACGCTCGCCCGCAAGGTCGCGGTGAAGCGCACCAACATCATCGGCTCCCTGGGCAATGGGAAGTACTACCATGGCGACCTCCACGAGCGCGCCGAGATCCTCCTCCTCGCGCTCACCGGCAACTGGGGCAAGCACGGCGCCGGCGTCCGTGGCTGGATGAGCGGCTTCTTCGACGGGAGCCTCACCGTCCCCGCGAAAGCGCACCGCGGTCCCGCCGACGTAGTCGCCATGCTCGAGGGCCGCGAGCGCGCCCAGCAGCTCCGCCTGGCCGACGACCCGACGCTCACGCCCGCGATGATCGCGATCGAAGGCGCCAAGGCGTCCTCAGCCACCGGCCGCGGCGGCATGTTCCCGCCCGTCTTCCTCTGGTACTGGCACGCCGGCTTCCGCAACGCCTGGCGAAACCCCGCCTGGAGCGACCCCGCCATGAAGCGGCCGTTCGAGGAGTACTTCGACGAGGCTGTCGCCAAAGGCTGGTGGAAGGGCGTCGACTACCCGCGCCCCGATCAGCCGCCGCGCGTCCTCATTGAATGCGGGGGCAACGTCATCCGCCGGACCCGCGGCGGCGGCCGCCGCCTGCTCGAACACCTCTGGCCCCAGCTCACCGCCGTCGTCACCATGGACGTCCGCATGAGCGCAACCGCGCTCTATTCCGACTACGTCCTCCCCATCGCCCAGCAGTACGAGAAAGTCGCGTTCGGCACGTCGACCAGCCACGTGATGCACGTGACCTTCTGCGACAAGGCCGTTGACCCGCCGGGCGAGGCAGTCGACGAGTGGGAGGCGTTCGGGCGGCTCGCCGCCAAGCTCGAGGAGCGCGCGAAAGCACGCGGCGTCCAGCCCTACACCGACAGCCGCGGAGGACCGCACGACCTCGCCACCGCCTACACCGCCTACACGCGCGGCGGGGTATTCAACGACGTCGAGATGATGGCCGACGAGATGCTTCGCGACAGCGGCATCACCGGCTCGCTCCAGGCCGACGCCAGCCTCGAAGGCATCCGCAAGCAGGGCTTTTACCGCTTCAACGGTGTCGGCATTTCGCCAAAGGCAATCGCCCAGGCGGCCGAGCCTCAGCCGGACGAAACCTTCACCCCGTTCCGGAACCACGTCGAGAAAGGCGAGCCGTACCCGACGCTCACCCGCCGCGCCCAGTTCCTGATCGAGCACGAATGGTTCATCGAGGCGGACGAGCACCTGCCGACCTACAAGGCGCCTCCGCTCGCCGGCGGGGACTACCCGTTCCGGCTCACCAGCGGCCACAACCGCTGGAGCATCCATGCGATCAACATCGCCAGCGAGCTGATGCTGGGCACGAACCGGGGCACGCCCCACCTGGTGATGAACGATGACGACGCCGGACGGCTCGGGGTCGCGGACAACGATCTCATTCGGATCCACAACGACCAGGGCGAGTTCCGCGTGCCGGTGTTGCTTTCCCGCGGCTGCCCGCCCGGCCAGGTGATGATGTACAACGGCTTCGAACCCTACCAGTTCCCGAACTGGGAAGGCCCGAACGATGCCGAGCCGGGGATGATCAAGTGGCTCCACCTGGCCGGCGGCTACGGCCACCTCCAGTACTGGATCACCGAGTGGCAGCCATCAGCGGTAATGCGCGGCACGCGTGTCGCCATCGAAAAGGCGTAGGGGCCAGGCGCCGGCGAGGCGTAGCGGCATCTCGCTGCGACCACTCAGGATGGGTCTTCCGGCCCAAAGCTTCCGGGCTCAAAACGGACGATCTCGCCACCCGATTCCCAGAATGACGACGCGCGTAGTTCCTCCTGCACCTGCAAGAGCGCGTGGCCGATATCGAGGGTGACCCCCGGATAGACCGTCCTCGTCGCCCGAATGCAGCACCGTTTGCCACCCACGCGAGCAGGCACCTCGACCCACGTTGCCGTCGACTGGATCGAGCCGAGCGCGCCCGCCGTGACCTCGCTCCTGGCGGCCAGCCTTCCCCCGACAAACCTTCCCGTCGTGGGGATCTCGAGCTTCTCGCACTCGACGTGGCAGTTGAGGACCTCGCGCTGCACCCGCAAAACGCCCCCGGCGGCAACGTGCATGTTGTGGACGTAGTGAGCCGCGATGTCCTTCCCCGCTTTGAGGCAGCAGTGCTCATCGCCCGCAACGCCGCGCGCAACGATGTCTCCCCCCGCTTCGACAGTCGCATGGTCGACAATACCCGAGACGGTGACCGATCCGCCCGCATGAATCGCGAAGCCCGGCATCACGTCACCATGGACGACCACGTCGCCAACGAAGTCGATGTTGCCCACGCTGAAATCGATGTTTCCCTTCACCTCGTATACCGGCAGCACGTCGACCCGGTCCCGCGCCAGCATCGGCCGGCCGGCGATCGCGGCGACAAGGTTGTCGCCTTCGATTCTCGTGCCCTTGCCCTGGTGCTTGGCGAGGGCCTGATCGCGAGCCACCGGGGCCACAAGTTCCCGTCCCGAGACGTCCCGGCCGTTCACGCCGGCCACCGGAGGATGCCGTCGCGCCAGCAGGGCGCCTTCGTCCACGAACCTGTGGACCACGACGGTCCGATAGTCCACCGTGCCGTCCTCGTGCTCGCTGGGGGTCGTGGACTCGCTTGCGTCGAACAGGAACTCGACCGACGCGTTCTGGCCAGGAGTCGCCGCCAGGCCGCGAGCCAGGAGAACTGGCGCGTCGAGCGTCTTCCCCTCGCCGAAGGAGTCGATGATTTCCTGGAGCAGGCCATGGGTGACCCGCTGTGGCGCCAGCCGGGTGGTTAGCTCGCGAGCGGACACGATCGGGAGTTCTGGCCCATCGGGATCGTCGGGCTCGGCGAACGGCACGGCCCACGCCGTCAGCCGGCTCGGCGACACTTTGACGGCCCACCATGCGCCCGGCTCAACTCGTATCGTACCCACGACAACCGGACTCGCCGGCAATTCGCGAAGCGCGCTGAAGACCGCTCCGGCGTCTGCTACGTCGACCGGCAGGTCGTTCAGAGCGGTCATGATTGCGCCGGCGGTTGGAGGAGCGCCATCCGCCTCGACGTGAAGCGAGAGCAGCACGGAGGTCCCGCGAATCGTTAGCTCGAACCGATCCCCCGTTCGCGTTCCCTCGCGGTTCTCTGGATCCACGGCCACGTCCATCGACAGACCTGCTCCCTACACCACAGGGAATTATCGGCACGATCGGCGTGTTAACTGAGCGCACGCCGCCGCAAGCCGCTCGGACATCCACCAATTCGCTACCAGCGGCGCCTTGATAGGGCCGTCAGCCGAAACCGCCGTCCGGTGTGCGAAGCGCCCAGGCACGTGCCAGGCGGCAACCGCACGGCGGCCGCGTGGGCGGCCGGCGCCCGGCCTAGGCTCGCGAGCCGGTGAACGGACCGCTGCCAAACGCTCCGAACTGGACTGTTCCCGACATCGAATCGCCATCGACGGCGCCGGCGAATTTCAGCTCCATCTGCCCCATCGGCCCGGGGACGGTGGCGGCGAAGTTCACCGCGTTGCCGTCGATCGTTCCGGAAACAGGAGCCGAACCCTGCGGCCCGGTGAAGTTTCCTTCAATGCTCGCACCGTTCGCCTTCAGGTCCGCCTTCACGTCGCGGGCGCCCATCGGGGACTGCATCGTCAAATTCCAGTTGCCATCAAGTGCCAAGGGATCCGTTCCTCCGGTCGAATTGCCGGGCAGTTATAGCACGAACAGGCCGCCGGCGTCCCATGACGAACGGTCCTGACAAGAGCGCCCTCAGGCCGCCGGCGCGTCGCCCCGCCGCGCTTGCCCGGCAAGTACTTCCGCCACCTTCGCCGCCAGCGAACGAGGCGTGATCGGCTTCGAGACGAACGTGACGTTGCCGAGGGCCGCCACCCCAGCAAGCACCGACTCCTCGGCGTAGCCCGACATTAGCAGCACCGGCGTGGGGCCCAGGATGCCCCTGAGCATGCCGGCCAGCGCAACCCCGTCCATGCCCGGCATCACGACATCCGAGACCACGAGGTCAATGTCCGGACTCATC
>JAKALX010000259.1 GCA_021823905.1 Chloroflexota bacterium
GTCGTATAGGCTGTGCGCATGAGCGCCCCGCGTGCCTGGTCGAGCCCGGCGGCCTTCCGCGCCCTTCCCGAACATCAGCAGGGAATAGGCGCCGTGCTTGGCGCGGCGGTGTTGTGGAGTACGGGCGGGCTGTTCATCAAGGCCGTCTCGCTGGACGGGCTCGGGGTGACGATGTGGCGATCGCTCCTCGCGGGCGCAACTATCTACATCATCGCTCGGCCTCCGCTGGTCGCGCCGTGGAAGGCGGGCTGGCTGACGTGGGCGCTGGCGGTGAGCTACGCGTTGACGCTCGTGATGTTCGTGAGCGCGACCAAGCTGACGACCGCCGCGAACGCGATCTTTCTGCAGTACACAGCGCCGCTCTACCTGCTCGTGCTGGGGGCTGTCTTCCTCAACGAGCGGGCCTCAAAGCTCGACTTCGCAACCGTCGCAGTGGCGTTTGGAGGGATGGGGCTGTTCTTCATCGGCCGAATCGAACCGCGGGATACCGCCGGGAATGTGCTCGCCGCCGCCTCGGGCGTGACGCTCGCGATCATGTTCACCCTCCTTCGGCTTCCCGCCTGCCGGCCTGAGCAAAGGCCGCAGTCGATGTTCTACGGGAACGTGCTACTCGTTGTCGGGCTGCTCGTTGTGAATCTCGGGCGGCGCGAATGGGCGACCTTTCAGCCGGGAGCCGCGGACGTGGCCGGGCTCACCTTCCTCGGCATCGTGCAGATCGGCTTCGCGTACCTGCTCTTCGGCTTCGGCGTGGCGCGGGTTACGGCGCTCGAGGCGTCGCTCATCGGGATGCTCGAACCGGTGCTGAACCCGGTCTGGGTGTTCGTCGCGCTGGGCGAGAAGCCCGGCTGGTGGGCGGTGCTCGGCGGCGCGATCATCATCACGGCGGTGACCGCGCGGACCGTGACGGTCGAGCGCCGGCGGCCACCTGTGCCGCGTGAGGACTTCGGCGTGCTGGGCGCCGAGACGTGACAGCAGGCGGCTCGCCAGCCGACGAACTGCTGGCGATCTACGACGAGTTGGAGCGGATACACGCCTGGCGCGGCTGGCACTGGTGGCCCGACGCCGACCCGTTCGAAGTGGTCGTCGGCTCGATTCTCGTGCAAAACACGTCGTGGACGAACGTCGAGCGGGCGCTGGAACGGTTGCGGGCGGCGAAGGCGCTCGACCCGCCGGTGATGGCAGCGCTCTCGGACGAGAAACTGGAGGAGCTGGTGCGCCCGAGCGGGCAGTACCGACAAAAGGCCAGGAAGCTGCGGGCATTTCTCGCAACCGCGGAACGCCACGGCGGGTTCGAGGCGCTGATGGCGTTGCCCGCGGAGAAGCTTCGCGCGGAGTGCCTCGCAACCTGGGGGATCGGGCCTGAGACCGCCGACTGCATCGTCGCCTATGCGGCCCGCCAGCCCGCGTTCGTAATGGACGCCTACACGGCGCGGCTGTTCTCGCGGCTCGGCCTCGGCCCGGGCGAGTCCGCGGGGTATGACGCGTGGCAGCGATTCCTGGTCGGTGGGATTCGCGATTCACGATTCACGATTCACGATTCGGCGGCGCTACGCGATCTCTACTGCCGCTATCACGCCCTGATCGTGATGCACTGCAAGCACACCTGCCGGAAGCGAGCGCCGAAGTGCGGAGAGTGCAGCCTGGCCATTCGCTGCCCGGCTGCGACGAGATGAACCTGTTCGATCCGGTGCTGCGGAAGCTGGCGCCCTTGCTCTGGCGGGGACAGAACGTGCGCTGGCGGCTGCTCCCTTCGACCGTGGTTGGCGTAAAGGTCTTGCTCGTACGCGAAGGCCAGGTGCTGCTGGTTCGCCACACATATCTTCCGGGCTGGCATTTGCCCGGTGGCGGCGTGAAGCGGCACGAAGAGCTCTCGGCCGCGGCGCGGCGAGAGGCACGCGAGGAGGCCGGCGCGACCTTCAACGAGCTCCGGCTGTTCGGTGCCTACACGGAACCGGCGAAGGGCAAGAACGGGTACGTGCTGGTCTTCGTCTCGAACGACTTCCTGCTACGGCCTGCCCGGAGCTGGGAGATAGCGGACCTGCGCTTCTTCCCGGCCGGGGCGCTGCCGCCGGACACCGACCCGTCAACGCGGCGGCGGATCGCGGAGTTCATGGCCGGCGATGGGCCGCATACCGGGCGCTGGTAGACTGCGCGGATGTCGCTGGAAGCATCGAGCGAGGAGCCCGGCATCCCACGGGAGAGCTTGCAGCGAATCGACGAGGTGCTTCGGCGCTATGGATGGACCCGTGTTTCGGCGCCGGACCCTGTCGCGGATTCGGTACTCAGCGACAACTACCGCGTGGAGACCGATGCCGGGCCTCGCTTCTGCCGGATGCACAAGAAGTCGCGAACCATCGAGCGAATCCGGGCGGAGTACGAATTGCTGCGCTGGGCCGGGGAGCGCGGCATCCCGGTGGTCCCGCCGCTGGTTGATCCGACTGGCCGCGAGGTGCACCGGATCGGCGGCGTCTTTGTCTCCGTCTTCCCGTGGATCGAAGGGCGGACCATCAACCCCGCCACCGCCACACCCGACAATGCAGCGCGGCTTGGCGAGATCCACGGACGGGTGACCACGGCGCTGGTGGCGTACGAGAGCGACTGGGTCCAGGTGAACCGCCGACTCCCGCGGTGGGAGACGAACTCTTCGATCGAAGCTCTTTCGCGGATCGACGACCTGATCCGGTATTACCCGGCGCCGCCAGAAGACCAGCTTCGAGTGCAGGAACGGATCCGCTTCCAGCTCGAGCGGCTGGAGTCAAAAGAGGCGCGGCCGCTGAGTGACTTCGACGCACTGCATCGGCAGACGTGCTTTGGTGACTTCCACGAACGCCAGGTCATCTTCCGGGACAACGGCGCGGTGGCGGCGGTCGTGGACTGGGAGGGGCTGTGCTTCGCGTCCCCCACCTGGGAGCTGGTGCGGTCGCTGACGGTCTCCGGGATGCTGGAGCCAGAGCGGCTCGCGGCGTACGTCTCGGCCTACGCTCGAAGCACCACGTCACGCGTCGGCGAGGTGGAACTCGCGGTCGAGGCGTGGTGGCAGAACATGCTGCACGACACCTGGTCTCTGACGACGCGATTCATCCAGGGCGACAGGCGCCCCGAACGATTCTTCGATTCGGAGGCCGAGAACCTGAGGCTCTTCGCGGACGAACGATTCCGAACGCAATTGGCGGCCAACATCAGATCCGCAACCCACCTGTAGCCGCGCGCCACCGTGCGTAGCATCGCGTGACACGTTGCAAGCCGACGGGCCGCTCGCGCTACCGCCTCACGCCTTCGGTGTTCCGATATGGCCCGTCTCGCCAGTCGAGGGCGGCTTTCAGACCGGTACCGGCCTCCATGCTCTCGCGCATCTTGTCCTGCCACGCATAGGAGTGGCTGGTGAACTGGCCGAAGGCGTCCATATCGGTCGAGCTGCGAACCGACGAGTAGATCCCCATGTTTTCGTAGAAGCGGTTCATGTTGAGCTTGAGGACCGCGAGGTGGTCGGCCGTCATCAGCGCGACACGGTCAGCGAGCGCTATCGTTTGCGCCTCCAGATTCTCTTTCGGCCAAGCGTAGTTCACCATTCCGATGCGCTCGGCTTCCTTCCCGGAGATCGAATCGCCGGTGTAGTAGAGCTCCTTCGCCTTGCGCATGCCGATAACGAGTGGCCAGATGACGCCGGTACGGCTCGTGCCGAGGCCGCGCAGACCAGGGTGGCCGATCTGGGTATCTTCGGCGGCAGTGACCATGTCGGCCATCATCGCCAGCTCACAGCCGCCGGCCAGACAGTAGCCGTGAAGCTGGGCGATCGTGACCTTCGCCATGTTCCAGAAGTACATGTGGATGTCGGTGATCTGCTGCATCCCGGTTCGGACGCCCATCACCAGGCGCCGGTTCTGGTCGTCGCGCTGCGTGTAGCGGCGAACGATCGCGTCGGCGCCACCACGTGCGGGAGCAAGGTCGTACCCCGCGGAGAACGCCCGCCCCGCGCCCCTGACGATGATGACACGGGCCGAATCGTCGGCCTCAAGGTCGTGGAGGGCCTCCCAGAGCTCGAAGAGCAGCTCCTGCGAGAGCGAGTTCATCTTCTCGGGGCGGTTGAGGGTGATGCGGGCGACGCGGCCGTCGGCGCCGACGCGGTCGATTTCGAGGTTTTCGAAGGTTCCGGATGCCAAGTTTGCCTCCCCGGGACGGACTGTGTTGCGGGCCGATTATACGGGCGGCTTGAGGCGGCGGTAGGGGCGCGCGAGAAAGCGTCGCTTTCAGCCGGCAACCCTCTTGTTGTTGCGTATAAGCGCGTATACTTTTGCACGCATGGATGGCAATCCCCTGCTTCGCAAGGCGCAGGCCGACAACCTTCTGGAGCGCACGGCGCTGCAGCTCCAGCAGTTGTTGCAAGAGGCGTGCGCCGAACTCGATCCATTCCCCTCGTTCCCGAACGCGATGTTCACGAACGCAATAGAGTGCGATCCGGGCGGGGTGGGCGACCCGGAGCGCGGCTGCGTGGTGGTCTGTGAGGACGGCGAACTGTACGAGCTGGAGATGGGCATCGACCACGACGCGATCGAGCTGACCGGCTCGTGGGATCCGGTGACGGCGCGCAAGGAGACGAAGAAGAAGCTGGAGTTGCACCCGAGGGATTACGTTGTGTACGCCTATAACGGACTCGTGGCGGTGACGGAGCTGCTCCTGGAGCGCCGGGCCGAGCAGCAGCCATGAGCGCGAAGCGGATCCTCAAGTGGCTCGTGATCCTGACCGTCGCCGGCGCGATCGCGCTGTTCCTGTGGCAGTTGCTCATGCAACGCCGGGCGGCGCCGTTCGAGCCGTGGCAGACGCCGGCTCCAGGTGTCCCGGCTGAGAAGCCCGCCGCGGAAGCACCCGCCGCACCGGCATCGGAAGCGCGGGAACAGAGCTTCGAGCCAGTCGCCGAGAGTGCCCCGGACGCGGCGGCAGCACCGACCCCACCCGACGAGCAGCCGGCTGCCCCGACCGCGGAGGAAGCCGATGTCGAAGCTGCCTTCGAGGCCGCGATCGACGAAGGCTGGGCGCCGGATGCAATCGGCGAAGGGCAGCAGGCAGCAGAAGAGCAGGCGCCGGGCCCTGACTTCCTCGCCAGGCGCATGGAATCGCTGGCGACCGCTCCGGCGGCGAACGAGCCCGCGGCCGAGCCGGTCCGGGAGCCAGCCGACGCGGCGTCTCCTCCGGTGGAAGAGCCGGGCGAGCAGCCGCTCGTGGAGTCGCTGGAGCAGGCGCTGACGGACGTCTCGCCAGCGCCGATCATCCCTCCGCCGAAGCGCAACGCGGAGATGCACCTCGACGAAGGCAACGTCTTCTTCAACGTGGGGCAGTACGCGCTGGCGATCGAAAGTTATGGACGTGCAATCGAGCTCGACCCGAACCTCGTCGCGGGATACTACAACCGCGCGAACGCGCGAACGCGCGCCGGTGACTTCGACGGGGCGCTCGCTGACTACGACCGGGCACTCGATCTCCAGCCACGAGACTCCGACGCGCTGAACAACCGCGGCATGCTGCACCTCTACCGGGGCAACTACGCCGAGGCCCTGGCCGACTTCGACGCGGCGATCGCGCTCGATCCGGGCGACACGACGGTACTCGTCAACCGCGGCCTCGCCTACCTCCATGGCGGCGACGCGGACCGCGCGCTGGCCGACTTCCGCCAGGCGTCCGCGATGAACCCGTCGGACGCGTCGGCGCAATATGGCGCCGCTCAGGCGGCAGCGGCGGCGGGTGACCGGACCAACGCGCTGCGGTACATCGGCAGGGCTCTGTTGATCGACCCGGGATATGCGCGAGAAGCGGCGGCAGACCC
>JAKALX010000260.1 GCA_021823905.1 Chloroflexota bacterium
TCGTCGAACGACCAGTCGACCTGACAGGTCATCGGATAGGCGCCCTTCCCGCGGTAGACCTGAGCGAGCCATTCTGCATCCTGCAGCTGCTTGAGCTCGATCTGGATGCCGAGCACCTGCTTGAGGATGCCGGCCACGATCGGGCCGATAATGGCCCCGCCATAGGAGCCAGCTGGGGAGATCCATGCTTCGGTTTTGAAGCCGTCAGGGTAGCCCGCCGCGGCCAGGAGTTGCTTCGCCTTCGCCGGGTCAGTTGCCGGCATGTCCTCGGGCCTCATCGCCCAGGGGACGTTGGCCGATGAGGACGGACCAGTGCGTATGGCCCGGCCGCCGAAGTACGTTTGGATCATCTGGTCGTACGGGAAAGCGTACGAGATGGCCTGGCGCACGCGAGGGTCGTCGAACGGCTTCACCGCGACGTTCCCATAGACCTTGAGCAGGGACGTCACGGCCCCGTTGTACTCGAAGAAGGTCGCTCCTATCTTGTCCTTGATCTCCGCCATCTGCGACAGGATAGTCTCCTTCTTGGAGCCGATGACGGTGAGGCTGTGGATGTCGAGTTCCTTCGCGAGAATCTTCGCGTCACGAACCGCACGGTCGAGAATAATCTGGCCCTCAACTTCATCGAAGAACGGGAGTCCCGTCTTCCAGTAGTTTGGGTTCCGCTTCCAATGGAGCGTGGTGCCGCGCTCCCACCTGTCCAGGATGAATGCTCCGGTACCAATCGGGGTTTTCTCGATGTTGCCCGCCTCGACGACCTCGCGCGCTACCATGGCTGCCCAGGTGAAGGAGAGGTTGGCGAGGAGCGGCGCGAATGGTTGAGAGAGCTTCATCTTGACGGTGTAGTCGTCCTGCGCCTCCGTGCTTCCGATGACGTCGAACATGCCGCGCAGCCGGTTCTCGGGCCGGGTGGTGTCCCTCATGCGTTGCATGTTGTAGACGACGTCTTGCGACGTGAACGGCCGCCCGTTCACCGGCGCGACATTTTGGAAGGTCACCCCCTTGCGGAGGTGCAGAACGAGGTCGGTGTTGCTCGGCTGCTCCCACTTCTCGACCAGCTCGCCCAGGATCTCGGGGAGCTGGGTGACCGGGCCTTCGGCCCAGGGGAAGAAGAGCCCGTTGTAGGCTGGCTGCGGGCAGATCTGCGATGACGGCTCTTCGTGACTTTGCGGGTCCGCGCCGATGACATCTTCCGAGAGCGCGAAAACGAACTTGCCGCCACGCTTGCCCCCCGCCAGGCCCTTATAGAACTGGTGATCGGGCAGGGCACTGGCTGTGCCGCCTCCACCTCCGCTGGGCGTCGTCGCGCTGCCCTTGCCACCGTTGTCGCCGCCGCCACACCCTACCGCCAGGGCCGCCGCGCCGACCGCAGCCGTTCCGCTCAACTGCAAGAACTGGCGCCGGTGCGTCCTGCGCTCGCGCCACCGCTCCCAGTACCCCGCGTGTTCAGACATTTGCCCGTTCCCTCCTGGTTGTGATCGATGCCAAGCGACCGCTTGTCGCGGCGGGCTGGGTTCGGCGATCACCTCGTCCCGCGGAGTCGTGGGTCCCAAACGTCGCGCAGGGCGTCGCCGAAAAGGTTGAACCCGAGCACGGCAAAGGTGATCGCTGCGCTCGGGACGACGGCCAGCCACCAGGCGGTCGTGATGTAGAAGCGGGCTTCGATGGCCAGCATCGAGCCCCAGGTCGCGTTTGGAGGCGGCGGACCAAGGCCGAGGAAGCTCAGGCTCGCCTCGGCGAGGATCGCCGAACCGATGGCGCCGGTCGCGACGACGATGATCGGAGCAGTGACGTTCGGCAGCACGTGGCGCAGCAGGATCCTCGGCGTGGTAGCGCCGACGGCCTGCGCCGCTTCGATATAGAGATTCTGTCTGACTCCCAGCACAGATGCCCGGACGACGCGCGAGAACCCGGGTGTCATGACGAATGCGATTGCGAGCATCAGGTTGCGCAAGGATGGGCCCACCGCCGTGACGACTGCGAGCGCGATCACAAGCACAGGAAATGCCAGGATCGCGTCAACGAACCTTTGGATGACGAGGTCAACCTTTCCGCCGTAGAAGCCTGAGACAAGGCCGATCGTCGTTCCGGCGGCGGTGGCAAGACCGACTGCCACGAAGCCGACGAGAAGCGCCACCCGCGCTCCGTGAACGACTCTGGAGTACAGGTCGCGCCCCAGATTGTCAGTGCCAAACCACGCCTGGCTATTCGGCGCCTGCAGCATGTGGTCCGGATTGAGCTGATTCGGGTCGCCCCGATCGATGAAGTCGGCAAAGACCGCGACGAAGACGAAGACGAGGATCACGAAGACTCCCGCCGCACCGAGCGGTTTCTGCCTCGCGAATGACCAGGCTCCTCTCCACGCCGCTGCCGGGAAGCTGCGCCGACCGGCAAGTTCGTGATACGCCACATTCCCCGCGGTCACGCCGAGCTGTCCGTGATACAAACGATCCGACTCCATCTCACGTGTACCGGATTCGGGGGTCGATATAGGCGTAGAGAATGTCGACTGCCAACGAGGTGAAGATGTAGACGAGGCCGAAGATCAGGATCAGGACCTGGGCGAGCCCGTAGTCTCGCTGCTTGACCGCATTCAGGGTCGCGATACCCATCCCCGGGATGCGGAACATGCTCTCCATGATCACGGTGCCCCCCAACAACGCGGCGATCTGGAGGCCCCACACGGTCATCACCGGGAGGAGAGCATTGCGGAGCGCGTGGCGGAGGATGACGTGGCGGCCCGCCAGTCCCTTTGCCCATGCCGTCCGTACGTAGTCCTGGCGGAGCACTTCGAGCATGGTCGACCGGACCAGGCGCGTGAGGATCGCGGCCAGTGCGGCCCCCAGAATCAGCGCCGGGAAGATCATCTTCTGGAGGTTCTCCAGGGGGTGGTCGGACAGGGGTACGTACCCCTCGGGGATCACCTTCCCCCACCAGATCGCAGGCAAAGAAATCAACAGCGTCGCGAGCACGAAGTTCGGTATCGCGAGGCCCGTGATCGTCACGAACTGGATCGTCCGATCGAGCCAGGAGTCCTGGTGGATGGCGGCCGTCGTGCCCGCCACCAACGCGATCGTCGAGGCGATCAGCGATGCCATCAGCGCCAGCTCCGCCGTTGCCGGGAACCGCCGCCTGAGCTCAGTAGAAACCCGCTCTGTCGTCCAGAGCGACTCGCCCAGATCGCCGCGGGCAAGGTCGCCGACCCAAATGAGGAACTGCTCCGGGATCGGCTTGTCGAGCCCGAACTGCTTCTCCAGCCGCTTTGTGTCTGCTTCGCTCTGCGCTGTACCAGCCTTCAGGTCGACCACGCTTCCGGGGATCATCCGCAGGAGAGCAAACGCGCCGAACGTCACCAGCACGATCACCGGGATCGTGAGCGCAATTCGCCGGAGGATGTAGTTCCGCATGAGGCCCCCTCTGGAGTGACTTCTGAGTGGAGTCCTGTCCCGGCGGCCCGCCGCCCTATGGCGTCTGGGCCTGAACGTATGCGAAGTCGGCTTCGGCGAAGGCGTTGCAGCGGTCGACTGCCCACTGCCAGAACGGCATCGGTTTCTGGGTTTCGGTGCGGCCCTTGAGCTCGGGCAGCCAGTTCAGCTGGCGTTCGAGGAAGTCGTGCTGCGCGCGCCGGAAGGAGCCCTGGAGCCGGGGCGACGCGGAGGTGGCCTCCTTGAGCGTGAGGAACTTCATGAACTCGAGCTCGGTGGCGAGGTGGTCGGCGGGACGCGGGTCCTCGGCCGAGGTGCGGAGGCCGAAGTACTCGTAGAAGCGGACCACCTCTTCGAGCTTCTTCATGCGGTCGCCGCCGCCGTAGACGCCGCCGAAGAGGGGCGCCTCGGGACCGCTCGTGCCGGCGCCGACCTCGAAGAGCCGCAGGTACTCCGCCTGGAAGTCCGAGGCCGAGACCGCCGCGTCGATCGAGGCGGTCCCGAAGGCGAACTGGAAGGGGAGCAGCCGGGCGTCGTGCGCGAGCCGCTCGGGCCACTCGCCGGCGACTGCCGCGGCGTGCGCGTCGGCGTCCGGGCAGGTCATCAGGCGCGCGAGGGCCTGGTAGACGCCCAGGCGCGCCGTGGTCTCGTTATCGGGAAGCTCCATCTCCTGGCTGGCTTCACCGTCGATCTGGAGTCCGGCGAGTGAGTAGACGAACATGCGGTGCCTCCTGCTAGCCGGCGGCGGAGCCGGTCAGCTCTGCGGGGTCGGTGGTGAAGGGGCCAAGGAGCTCCTTCCACTTGTAGGCGATGAGGGTCTTGAGCATCTCGGAGGAGCCGCCTTCCCGCACCTTCTGCATCTCCCCGGAGAGGGTGGCAAGGGCGGTGTGGACCTCGGGCCCAAACTGGGACTCGAGGTAGGCGGGCGGGATGCGCGGGGTCTCGTAGTCGATGCTGAAGTCCTCCTTCAGCCGGTAGGGCGACAGCGGCGGAACGTAGTAGACGTTCGGCCCCGTGCCCGCCTCGGCGTGCAGGGGAAGGGCGATCTTCCACGTCTTGACGAGCTTGTAGACCGACGAGCTCTCGTCGTCGATGTAGCCGATGAACACCGCCCGCCCCGGGCACTGCCGCACGCAGGCCGGCGCCACCCCCGCCTCCACCCGCGGGAAGCAGCCGATGCAGTGCTGGCCCACGTGCCGCTCGTAGTTGAAGTAGATCTTCTTGTAGGGGCAGGCCTCCATGCAGAAGCGGTCCCCCATGCAGACGTCCTCGTCGCGCAGGACGAGCCCGTCCTCCCGCTTGCTCAGGGCGCCCGTCGGGCAGGCCTGCATGCAGACCGGGTTCGTGCAGTGGTTGCAGATGCGCGGCAGGTAGTAGAAGTAGGAGTTCGGCCACTCCCCCGCGCCCTGGTCCTCGTCCCAGTTCATCGCCCAGCGGTTCTCGCGCGGGGCCTGCGGCTCCAGGTGGGCCTTCCCCGCCGTGCCGCCGTAGAACACCTCGTAGTAGTTGAAGTCGAAGCCGCCCCCAAACTCACCGCGGCTCGGCTGGTGGCCCGCCTTCGCCTTCCCCGTCGCCGCGTCCACGCCGCCACCCATCTCCTCCCAGCCCTTCGGCGTCCCCTGCCCCGGCATCGTGTTCACCGAGCACCACCACTCGTGCTTCTCCCCCTCGTCCCGCGTCCACAGCACCTTGCACGCCACCGAGCAGGTCTGGCAGCCGATGCACTTGTTCAGGTCGAAGACCCAGGCCAGTTGATGCGTTGTCCCGTTGGTCGTCATCGCTTCGTCCTCCCTACTCCAGCGTCAGCCATTCCCGGCTGACGGCGGCGAGCCCTGCCCGCTCCTCGTTCGAGCCGTTCCAGACGGCCACGCCGAGCTTCCCCTTGGCGGCGCTGGCGGGGCCGCTCACGACCACCGCCCACTTCCCGCCGTTCATCGCGCCGGCGCCGCTCACCGCACCGCCGGCCTTGCTCACCACCCCGGGACCCTTCGACACCAGGTCGAGGGCGCCCCGGCCGTTCTCCCAGTACCAGAGGCTCACCGGCGCCGCCGCCGAGCCGAGCGTCCCCAGGGCGCCGTCCCCCAGGACCGCACCCGCCGCATCCTGGAACTCGCCGTTGGGAGCGGCGTCGTCCGGCCACTCGATGCGCACGTACAGCTGCTGGCCGTCGGTGGCGGCCGCAACCTTCGCCTCGGCCGTCTTGCCGTACGCCCGCTTCGCCCACGCCTCGCGGATGTACTCGGTGGGCTGCGCCGCCAGGGGGACGGGGGCGAGCGCGACCGCCGTCGCGCTCACGCTGCTCCAACCCTGGGCGGCGGGATCGGCCAGGCCAGCCCCGGCATTCACCTTCGCAACTTTCATCGTGGTCC
>JAKALX010000261.1 GCA_021823905.1 Chloroflexota bacterium
AAGCAGGTACAGCAGCTCCGTCGAACCGTTGCCGGCGAGCACCTGCGCCGGTTCGAGGCCGGCCGCCTCGGCATACCGGCGACGCAGCGTATGCGCGTCAGCTTCGGGATAGCGATGGACGTTCGCGGCGCTCGCGGCGGCGACTACCTCGGGGTGTGGCCCGTACGGGTTCAGGCTCGCGCTCAGGTCAACGAGCTCGCAGTTGCGAGCGTGTGCCTGCTCCAGCTCCTCGTCGGTCACCCCGCCGTGAACTACCTGCGCCATGGCTTGCTCCCCAGGGTGGCCAGCAACGCAACGGCCATCCCACAGCCGACGGCGCCAATGGCGACCCGGTTCGCGGTGGCGATGTCCGCGGCCGAAGGCGCACGGCCTTTGGCGTTCAGCAGATGGTGTGAGGGCTTCTCCAACCGGACATCCATGCCGTACGCCATCGCGGCCATCGGCCACCCGGAGTTGGGGCTCGGCGTTCGCCCGTGGTCTTCGAACGTTCCCCGGAGGCTGCGAATCGGCGAGAAACTGCTCGCCGCCACGAGCGCCGCCGTGAGCCGCGACGGCACGAAATTCAACGCGTCGTCAAGCCGCGCCGAGGGCGTGCCGAACCATCCCTTCGCCCGGTAGCCAACCATCGCGTCCAGTGTATTGGTCACGCGATAGGCGTAGGCCGCCGGCAGCCCGCCGAGCAGGTACCAGCTGATTGGCGCGACCACGCTGTCGGAGAGGTTCTCCCCTACCGACTCGATCGTCGCCGAACCCACTAACGCCTCATCGAGGGCCGAGACATCACGGCTGACCATGAGCGAGGCGGCCTCGCGAGCGGCGGCAAGGTCACCCTCGTCGAGCGGCCGGCGGACGGCGCTCGCGTGTTCGATAAGCGCCCGGAACGCGAACGCCTGCTTGAGCAGCAGCGCCTCGGCCAGGACGCGTGCCGGGCCTGGCAATCGGCTTGCCACGCGCTGGCCCGCCCGCGCCGTGAGCACTGCCTCTGCCAGGGCGCTTCCCAGGAGAGCGATGCCGGAGACTCGCGCCGCCTCAGGGCTTTCATGTTGTACCGATCGCTCGAACATGCCAACGCCCCGGCCGAACCAGGCGACCGGGTGCCAGCGATTCGGCGGCTCGCCAAGCGCCGCGTCGAGCGCGAGCGCGACCGTCACGACGGCCAACCTACGGCGGATCACCGGAACGCCCAGGCGCCGCTCGCGCTGACGTGGGCGAGGAGTGCGGACCCGGCGAGCAGCCCCGCCGTTTCGCCCAGCTCGACGGCCGCGCCGAGGCAATCCCCATTGATCCCCCCGAACCGTCGCGAGAGGAGGGCGGTCGCCGCCACACCAGCACCCAGGCAGAACGCGAAGACCGCCGCGCCCGGGAATCCGAGCAGCAAACCCGCCGGGAGCGCCGCGAGCCCGATGCCGGCGCCAATCGCCACCGGCGTGGCCGCCGACGCCGCACTGGCCGCCATCTGGCTCGCCGGGATCGTCGCCTGAAATCGAACGACCAGCGGCAGCGCCGCCCGTCCGCAGGCTGGGACAACGGCGAGCAGCAACACGCCGTCGCGCGTGGAACAGGCCGAGAGCGCCGCGACCTTCAGCAACAGAATCAGCACGACCGCGACAATACCGAATGTGCCGTGGTGAACGTCGTGCAGGATCGACGCCCGCCGCTCGCGGTCGGCGCTAACCAGGGCGGCGTCGGCGACGTCGGCGAGACCGTCGAGATGGAGCATCCCCGTCAACGCGGCCCAGGCTGTCACGGTGATTGCCGCCGGCACCAGCGTGCCCGGCCAGCCGCGCGTTGCCAGCCACCAGCAGCCAGCCAGGATCGCGCCCAGCAGCAATCCCACGGCCGAGAACCAGCGCAGCCCGCCCGCAATGTCGCGCCGGCCGCCCGGCACCGGCAGCGCCGTCATCAGCGCGACCGCGGACAGGAACCCATTCACGTTTCGCTCTGCGAGACGCTGGCCGACTCGAAGGTCGCCATCTCGGTCAGAATCGCTGCCGCGGATCGCACCATCGGGATCGCGAGCGCCGCGCCGCTGCCCTCGCCAAGGCGAAGGCCAAGGTCGAAGAGCGGTTCGAGTCCCAGCGTTTCAAGGACAATCCGGTGCCCCGGCTCGACCGAGCGGTGGGCCGCGATCATGTAGGGCCGAACCGCCGGCGCCAGGTGGTACGCGGTCAGCGCCGCCGCACCGGTGATGAACCCGTCGAGCAGCACCGGAACGCCCGCCGAAGCAGCGCCGACGATGACACCCGCCAGCGCCGCGATCTCGAGCCCGCCCACGGCCATCAAGACGCTGAGAGGGTCGTCGAGATCGACGGCGTGGAGTTCCAGGGCGGCGGCGATCACCTCGCACTTGTGCCGCCAGGCCGCATCATCGACGCCGGTCCCGCGCCCGGTCACCTCAACAACCGGGCGCCCGGTGAACGCGGCGACGACAGCTGAGGCCGCCGTCGTGTTGGCGATGCCCATCTCGCCAACTGCGATCAGGTCAGTGCCGTTCGCAGCTTCCTCGCTTGCGACTTCGAGCCCAAAGGCAATTGCCGCCAGCGCTTCGGCGCGCGTCATTGCAGGTTCGCGGGCGAAGTTGCCTGTCCCCGGGCGGATGCGGCGCACACGCAGGCCAGGCTGTTCGTCGATCTCCGCGCGGCTCCCGGCGTCCAGCACCATAAGGCGCGCTCCCGCCGACCGCGCAAGGACGTTGATCGCGGCTCCACCGGCCACGAAGTTCAGGATCATCTGCCCCGTCACCTCCTGCGGGAACGCTGAAACGCCCTCCGCGGCGATGCCGTGGTCGCCCGCGGCGACAACGACGAGCGGGTCGCGGATTACCGGGGTAACCCGACGCTGGATGCCGGCAAGCTGCACCCCGAGCAGTTCGAGCCGGCCGAGGCTCCCGCGCGGTTTCGTCAGCTGGTCCTGGCGGGCCAGCGCCGCCGCCGTCACGATCGCATCCGGCGGCTGGATCGCGGCGATCGTGTTGTCGAGAAGGTCCTGGTGGACGGTCATCTGGTCTCTCCTGCGCATGTCTGGACGAAGCGGGCGGCCGCCTGCGGCGCGGCCCCGAAATGAAGGTGGAGATACGAGCTCCACAGGTTCCCGCGGGCGAATCCGTCGGCTCGTTGTGGTTGGTCGAACTCCCAGCAAGCGGTTTCGTCCGGCAACGGCTCCGCCGCCGAGAGATGGAACTCGTGCCCGCGCAAAATCTCGCCGGCCCGTGCGACCGGCCCGTCCCGGAGCGCGGTGGCCGAGCGGTAGCCGAGGGATAGCCGCGTACCGCTGATCGTGCTTCGCACGGGCGTGAGCCCAACCATCGCGTGAGCGGCGCCGTCGGCGGTGGTCAACGACTGCCCGAGGTACATGTGCCCGCCGCACTCCGCGTAGATCGGGAGGCCGTTGGCCGCGTGGTCCCGGAGCGCGCCGTGCATCGCCTGGTTCGCCGCCAGCTCCGCCGCGAAGACCTCGGGATAGCCGCCGCCAAGATAGACGCCACGAGCGCCGGCCGGGAGCCGTTGGTCGCCGAGCGGCGAGAACGGGATCAGCTCCGCGCCCTGCGCTCGAAGCTCATCCAGCCCGTCCTCGTAGTAGAACGCGAACGCCCGATCGCGCGCGATCGCTATCGGGACGCGGCTGGCCACGGGCCGCTCGTCTTCCGGTTCCGGCGCCGCGACGTCGGCCGCCAGGCGGAGCAGGGCGTCCAGATCGATCTGTCTCCCGACGGCATCCGCCAGCCGAGCCAGGCCCGCGCTCGCGTCGCGCTCCATCGCCGAAATCAGGCCAAGATGACGCTCCGGCAGCGCCAGGCCCTCGTCGCGCGGGAGCATTCCCAGCACGGGAACGCCCGACTGCCGTTCGATCGCCACCTTCGCCGCCTCGTAGTGCCGCTCGCCGGCGATGCGGTTGAGCACCACCCCCGCGACCTTCACCTCCGGGTCGAGCCGGGCATAGCCGAGTACCATCGCCGCCGCGCTTCGCGCCATCGCGCTTGCGTCCACCACGAGCACAACGGGCAGGTCGAGGAACTTCGCGAGCTGCGCCGTGCTCCCGGCCTCGTCTTCGCCGCTGCGACCGTCGAAGAGGCCCATCACGCCTTCGACGATGGCCACGTCGGCTCGCGTCCCCGCGCGCCGGAACGACCGCACGATCGTCTCCCGCGGCATGATCCAGGAGTCGAGGTTGCGGCACGCCTGCCCGGCCGCAACCGAATGGAACGTCGGATCGAGGTAATCGGGACCGGCCTTAAACGGCGCCACCCGCAGCCCGCGAGCGCGCAACGCGCCGATCACGCCGGCGGTAACGCTCGTCTTCCCGACGCCACTCTGCGTCCCCGCGATGACCAGCCCTTTCAAAAGTCTATCCCTCGCTGCGCCGGGATCCCGGCCTGGTAGGGGTGCTTGACCTCTCGCATCTCGGTCACGAGGTCGGCCGCTTCGATGAGCGCGTCGGGCGCCGCGCGCCCGGTCACGATCACGTGCACATGGGCCGGCCGCGCAGAAATCGCCGCAACCACCTCCCGCGTGTCGATCCAGAGGTATTGCAGCGGATACGTGAACTCGTCGAGCACGACCAGGTCATACTCGCCGCCCGCGATGATGCCCTTCGCCCGCTCCCAGGCGTCGAGCGCGAGCTGCTTGGTCCGGTCGATGTCCTTCGAGAGCCAGGTGAAACCGTCGCCCAGCGCCGCCACTTCGATGCCCAGCCGTTCGGCGATGACCCGTTCGCCGCTCACGCGCTTGCCTGACTTGATGAACTGGAGCATGACCGCGCGAAAACCCTGGCCCGTCGCCCGCACGACCGCGCCGACCGCGGCCGAAGTCTTGCCTTTGCCGTTGCCGGTGTAGACCAGGAAGAGGCCGTGGGCCGGTCTTGTCATTGGGAGCCTCCACGCACGGCATGTGTCACGAGCGGCGCGCCAGTCTCCGGGTGGGCCAGGACGCGGAGCGGTGTCCCGTAGGTGCCCGTGAGAAGCTCTTCGGCCAGGACTTCTCCCGGCGCGCCCTGCCGAACGACGCAGCCCTCGGAAAGAAGGAGCAGCCGATCGCAAAAGAGCGCGGCAAGGCTGAGATCGTGCAGCACGACGACCGCGGAGAGCCCCTCCTCGCGCGCGAGTTGACGGATGAGCGCGAGGATCGACGCCTGGTGGCGCAGGTCGAGGTTCGACGTCGGTTCGTCCAGGAGCAGCACCCGCGGCTCCTGCGCCAGCGCTCGCGCGATGCTGACGCGCTGGCGCTCGCCACCGGAAAGCTGGCCCAGCCGCCGTGCAGCGAATTCCGTGACTCCCGCGCGCGCCATCGCCCGCGCCACCGACGCCCGGTCCGCCGTCGATTCGTTTCCGAGAAGCGACGCGTGCGGTATCCGGCCGAGCGAGACAACGTCGCGCACGAGGAATGCGTCGGGCGTTGCTGGCTGCTGCGCGACGAACGCAAGCTGACGGGCGCGTTCGCCGGGCTGGATCGCGTGAAGCGGCCGGCCGTAGAGCAAGATCGAGCCACCCTGGAGCTTCACGAGGCTCGCCGCCGCCCGCAGGAGCGTGGACTTCCCCGCGCCATTTGGGCCGCAAACCGCGAGAACCTCGCCGTGGCCAACGGAACACGTGACCCCGCTGACGACCGTTCGATTCCCCAGCCGGATCTCCACGTCCTCGAACGCCAGCGGAGCGTTCACGACGCTGTCCCCCGCTGGCGGCGCAGCAAGACCAGGAAGAACGGCGCGCCGACACTCGCGGTGATGATCCCGACCGGCAATTCCTGGGGCGCGAGGACCATGCGTGCACCAAGATCGGC
>JAKALX010000262.1 GCA_021823905.1 Chloroflexota bacterium
AAGCGGCCTTCGCCGGGAAGGTTCGCGGGCGGCGCCTGGAAGTGCGGCAGGTCGAACACCGGCGGGTAGACCAGGATCTGTTGCGCGCCGCCCACGTTGCGCACGCGCCGGAAGATGCCAAACGGGTCGGAGGTGGTGATGCGCAGCGGGCCCCAGTCGTAGAGGCCCCGGCGCGTCAGCGTCGTCGTCACCACCCAGTAGCGGGTCCGGCGGGGCGGGATGATGACCACCCGGCGCGATCGGTGGTTGGGGAATCCCGCGGGATCCTCGATTTCGACCCAGACCTTGGGCAGAACGTCCCTGTTCCGGACCTCGATGACCTCGACTGCTTCCTGCCCAACCTGGGCCCGCGTCGTCCGCCGTTCCACGAGACCCTCGATGTGGCGGGTGTTCCACCAGGCGATCACCCAGGCCGCCGCTATCGCCAGGAGCATCACGTAGGTGAGCCGGAAAAGGAGCCAGAAGCCGCTCCCGAGGCCCACGAACGCGCTCACCAGCGCGATGGCGATCACCATCGTCAGCGTCCGCCGTTCCGGCGAGAACATGCGCGTCACGCGCCGGCGCATCCCCCGTTGGCCTGCTTAAGCCCGCGCGCGGGAGCCGGGCACCGGCACCCGCTGCAGGCAGGCGTGGACGACGTCGGCGGCGGTCGTGCCCTTCACTTTCGCGCCGGGGCTGAGGATGATCCGATGGCCGAGGGCCACGAGCGCGAGCTCCTTCACGTCGTCCGGCGTGACGAAGTCGCGGCCTTCCAGGAGGGCCCTGGCCTGCGACGTGCGGTAGAGCGCCAGCGAACCGCGCGGGCTAGCACCCAGGTAGACCGACTCGTGGTCGCGCGTCATGTTCGCGATGTCCACGATGTAGCGCTCGATGTCCGGGCCGACGTGGATTTCGCGCACGGCCGCCTGGAGTTGGACGATCTCGTTGGCGTCGGTCACCTGGCGGATGTCGTCGATGGGGTGCCGTTCACGCTGCGCCTGGAGGATGCGCATCTCGTCCTCGCGGCTCGGGTAGCCGAGGTGCACGCGGATGAGGAAGCGGTCGAGCTGGGCTTCGGGCAGCGGGAAGGTGCCCTCGTACTCGATCGGGTTCTGCGTGGCCAGCACCATGAACGGGTGCGGCATCAGGTGCGTCACGCCATCGACGGTCACCTGGTGCTCCTCCATCGCCTCGAGGAGCGCCGACTGCGTCTTCGGCGTCGCCCGGTTCACCTCGTCGGCGAGGACGACCTGGGCCAGGATCGGCCCGTCGCGGAATTCGAAGTCGCCTGTCTTCTGGTTGAAGATCGAGACGCCGGTGATGTCGCTCGGCAGCAGGTCGGGCGTGAACTGGATGCGGCGGAAGCGGCAACCAGTCGAAGCGGCAATAGCCCGCGCGAGCATCGTTTTGCCCACACCGGGGACGTCTTCAATGAGGATGTGCCCACCGCAGATGAGGGCGGTGACCGTGAGCCGCAGCTCCTTCTCCTTGCCGACGATGACATTCTGAACGTTGGACAGGATCCGCTCGGCGACGATCTTGGGGTCTTCCACGAGCCACGTGCTCCGCTTTGAGATAGCGCGCAAGCGCCGCGCGCGCCTGGACATCACGGGACGAGGGCCGGTTGGAGCCCTCAATCAGAGTCTGGATTATAGCAAGTAGTACGACGTGACTGGTTAAGCCGCATCACAATAGCGAGACGCCTGCAACCTGTCGGGTCAGCCCGTCTCCCACGGGTTTTCGGTCGGGGCGCCGCAGCGGTCGAAGTCCCGAACGTTCCGCGTGACGACGGTGAGGTCGTGGACGAGGGCGGTCGCCGCGATCAGCGAGTCGATCAGTTGTGGCCGCCGTCCCGCGCGTTCGAGCTCCCCGAACATCCGCCCCCAACGTTTCGCGACGGCTTCGTCGACGGGCAGGACACGGCCCGCGAATCGCTCTCTGACCGTGTCCGCCCACTGTTCGAGCTCCGCGCGCTGCACGTCGTCCTGGATTCGCGCACATCCCCGCTCGATTTCTCCCAGCGAGAGGGCGCTGACAAACAACAGCGATTCAGGGTGCAGGTCGAGCCAGCGCATCACCCGTGGATCGGCAAGGTGTGCGCGCCGTGCCTCGGACAACGTGACCGTGTCCAACAGGAAGCTCACAGGTCGAGGTCGCGAAGCGTCCCGTAGTCGCGATCAGGGAGAAGGTCGATCTCCGGGTACGGCGACGCCATGAAGAATTCGACGAGGCTGCGCTCGCTCCTGGATGCCTCGCCGATTTGTTCGGACGTTTCGGAGTCGCTCGGCTCGGCGGCGCGAACGACCGCCACCTCTTCACCGTCGACCGTGATCGCCTGCGGTCCCTCGGTCCGCGCGCGCTCGACCAGCTCACGCAGATGCGCGGTTGCGTCGCTGATGTCCCAGGCGTTCGTTCGCGAAATCATGGCACACCTCCCGCCCCCGCCTGCTGGCAGTTTACCGTCTGCCGCCGCGAGGCGCGCGCCGCCGACCGCGGCCTGGGTGCTACCCGGCGCGCGCGAACTCCACCGGGAGCAGCTTCTCGAGATTGACCAGCTGCGATGCCCCCAGGATCTCGATCCCCATGATGCGCCCGTCCTCGGCCACATCAAGGACGACACCCTCACCGACGTCCTCGTTCCTCACTCGGACGCTCGAGGAGTCGAACTCGATGTACAGCAGGTCGTGGTGGTCGTCGTAGGTTACCTTCATCGCGGCCAGCTCCCGTAGTAAACGTACACGGTCACCACGACCGTCAGCCGGCTCAGGCGATGCCGGCGAGCTCCCTGGCGTACTTCAGGGTTCGCTGCGGGTCGTAGGCGCGGTAGATCATGAGCTTCTCGGCTTCGAGCGAGCCTTCGGCGTGGATGGCGAGGACGGCGTGGTAGCCGCCGAAGTCACCCGTCGTCAGGTCGCTGACCATGTTCAGAGCCCGCACCCGCGCCTCGCCGTCCACACCCGCGCGCCCACCGAGGTAGTGCCGCAACAGGTCGCCCGTGTCCGGGTTGCTGAAGTCCTCGAAGCCCGGCCCGGTCACCAGCATGCCGCCGGCGATGTCCTGCACGTGCTGGAGCGCCTCGTGATAGTTGTGGGCGAAGTGGTACTTCGCCATGTTCACCGTGAGGGGGTCGGGTGCGTACAAGCCGTGCTCGTCCGGCTTGCCCCGGAGGGCGGCCATCTCGATGAGCGCGCGCAGCGTCTCGGCGTAGGTGATCAGCCAGACCAGCTTCTCGCGCACGTGCGCCGCCTTGGTGATCCCGTTCATGTCGGCCAGCAGCAGCGAGGAGCCAATCAGGGCGTCGACCAGCGGCAGCTTGTAGGAGATCGCCGTGAAGCGGTGGTATTCGACAAACCCCAGCGCCAGCGGCCCGCAAAAGTCCCATTCGCCGGCCATGAACACCCGCTCCGTCGGCACGAAGACGTCGTCGAAGATCGTGATCGTCTCGACCATCTTCCGCTCCGCGCTCAAGGGGGCGTCGAACTCGTTCTTCGGGGCGCCGCCGTACGGACTGGCGACGAGCTTCACGCCCGGCGTGTTCACCGGCACGGCAAAGGCGACAGCGTAGTCGGCATCGGCCTCGGCCATCGCCCGGGTTGGCAGGACGATGAGCTCGTTCGTGTTCGGCGTGCAGCTCGTGTGGACCTTCGCCCCTCGCACCACGATCCCGTCCGGCCGGCGGTCGACGATGCGCACGTAGTAATCCGGGCTGGGCTGGTTCGACGGACCGGCGGCGCGATCGCCCTTGACGTCCGTCTGCGCCACCGACATCGTCAGGTCGTTGTCGCGGCAATGCCGGTAGAACGCCTGGACGCGTTTGAAGTAGTCGCCCTCGTACTTCTGGTCCATCTGGCGCGAAATGCGGTGCAGTGCGAACAGCGAGTCCGTGCCGATCTCCTTGACCAGCGGCACGAGCGTCTTGCCGATCGCCGTCGACGTTTCGATCAGCTTTGAGCGCAGAAGCAGGTCTTCGACGTTTGCCGGCAGCTTGAAGAAGCGGCTGTACAGCTCGCCGTTCTCGGTGACCACCGCCAGATCACGCGTGGCCGGGTTCTCCGCCATCTCGTAATCGGTGCAGGCGTGCTTCACACCCTTCTTGATGACGGGGTGGGTGGTGACGTCGTCGACCTTCTCCCCGCGGTAGTAGACGGTTCGGCCGTCCTTGAGCGAATCGACATATTGCTGTGGTGTTCGAAGTCCCATGGCCAGTACCTTTCGAGACTGAGGTTGAACGACGTGGAAGCCGATCCGCGTGCGGCGGCCCTAGCCGCTGCGGAGTCTCGGATCAGACGACGCCTCGGCCACCGAGAGCGCCCGGCGCACCAGCGCTTCGCAGCGCTCGCCATACCCCTCAAAGCCCTGGCCCACCGTCTGCCCGTTCAGGTAGCGGTAGTGGATCCCCTCGCAGATGATCGCCAGCTTGTAGGCGGCGAACACGACGTAGTAGTCCACCGATCCGACGTCCCGGCCGCTCGCCTTCGCGTAGGCGTCGATGATCTCCTGGCGGGTGATGAATCCCGGCTGCTTCGTGATCACCGAACCGACCGTGCTCGTCGGGTCGTCTGTTGCTTCCACCCAGTAGAGCAGCGTGTACCCCAGGTCGCTCAGCGGGTCGCCGAGCGTCGACATCTCCCAGTCGAGCAACGCCAGGATGTGCGACGGCTCGTGCCGGTCGAGGATCATGTTTCCGAGGCGGTAGTCTCCGTGCACGATGGTCGAAGCGGGAGATTCGGGCATCGCCTTCCGCAGCCGCAGCATGACATCCTCGATTTCGGGCAGGGGCCGCGTCTTCGTACGCTCCCACTGCTCGTTCCAGCGCCGAACCTGGCGCTCCAGGTAGCCTTCTGGCCGCCCGAAATCGCCCAGGCCGACCGCGTTGTAGTCGACCGCGTGCAGCATCGCCAGTGTCCGCGCCAGGCTCAACCCGATCTCGCGTCGTTCGGCTTCCGTCTCCGCGAACCCCGGCGGGATCGAGTCGGCGAGGATGACACCATCCACGTAGTCCATCACGTAGAACGGCGCGCCGGTCACCTCGGCGTCTTCACAGAGGGCGATAGTGCGCGGCACCGGCACGCCGGTGTCCCGCAGCGCGGTCAGCACGCGGTACTCGCGCGCCATGTCGTGCGCCGTGGGCAGGAGGTGGCCAAGCGGCGGCCGCCGCAAGACCCAGGTCCGGCCGCCGCCGCTCACCGTATAGGTGACGTTCGACTTGCCGCCGCTGATGAGCGAAACGGAGAGCGTGGTGTCGCCCCCCGGGATGTGCTGGGCGAAGTACTTCGAGACGCCAGCGTAGTCAAAGCCTGCCGGGACCGTGGTTTCCATCGTGCCCCGCAGTATAGACGACGATCGCCCACCCGACGCTCACCGATGTCCAACGTCCGACATCTGTCGCCCAGCGTTTATCGTCTCACCACGCCGTGGCGCTCCAGCGAGATCCGCAGCTCGGTGCAGAGCGCCTCGATCCCGCGCCGCGCGACGGTCAGCGGCGCCCGCCCGGCCGGCTGCCGCGTGTACAGCTCCGACACCTTGTGCGGCAGCGGCGTCGAGGCCCAGACGACCACAAGATCGGCCCACCGCTCGTCCGCCCATGCCTCTTTCTGGCTCGGCGTTCGCGCCGCACCGTCGATCCCGCGCACTTCCACGCCCGCCGGGCCGAGCAGCTCCTGGAGCTCGCGATGGAGTGTCCCGGTGCCACCAACCACAAGTAGTTTGCTCGCTCCAGCCGCTCGCATCGCCCGCGCCAGGAGCAGCGCCGACCGCCGGTTGTTCGAGCCCTCACACACCTGGC
>JAKALX010000263.1 GCA_021823905.1 Chloroflexota bacterium
CGGGCTTGCGCGCTTTCACCAGCGGCGCGCGGACGCAACGGACGCGCAGCTGCCCCATGGGCTGGCTCTGATTGACCTCACGCAGCCCGCGGAGGAGGCCTTGCCCGGGTTGACAGCGCTGCGGGTGTTTGCCGGCTACTCGGGCTGGGGCGCCGGCCAGCTCGAGCGCGAAATCGAGGAGGAGGCGTGGTTCGTGATCGAGACAGACGGCACGGAGCCGTTCAACAATGACCCGGCGGACCTCTGGCGGCAGGTGCTCCGCCGCCAGGGCGGCAGGCTCGCGATGTTCGCCTACTTTCCGCTCGATCCGGCAGTGAACTGACGCCGGACCGCCGGGACGGGCGACAGCGCCCATCCGGCGCTTCATTTGCGGCCGTTTGGGGACTTCCGTTCAGCAGGGCGACCGCGATGATTGTGATTGCAATCACGAAGCTCCGGCTCGGGATGGCTCGCCGAAAGCAGTGGAACCGTCGCGTGCGCAGTCCGCGGGAGCGGTGGTTGTGACTACTGGTAAAGGGAGGCCAATGTGCGCAGGCGAGGCGGCCGGACTCCCAGTTCAGGCGAACGGAGGGTCTCGTGACGATTCTCGATCGGCCCGCGGCGGCGGCCACGCGTCCGGCGGTAGTGATCGAGCAGCTCGCCGTGCGCTACGGCGACGGGCTCACGGCGATCGAGGGACTGGACCTGGAGGTGGCGCCGGGCGAGTTCCATGCGATCCTCGGCCCGAGCGGGTGCGGGAAGAGCACGCTGATCAAGACGCTCGCGGGCATCCTGCGGCCGGTGGCTGGCAGCGCCTGGTTGGGTGGCGCGTCCTCGTACGTGCCCCAGGGCGCCTCGTGCTTCCCCTGGCTCACGGCCGAGGAGAACGCCGCCTACGGGCTGAAGGTGCAGCGCGTCCCGAAGGCGGAATGCCGCCAGCGGGCGCGGGCGATCCTTTCGGAGCTCGGACTCGCCGGCTCGGAGCGCCGTTACCCACACCAGCTCTCGGAGGGGATGCGCCAGCGAGTTGCAATTGCTCGTGCCTTTGCCGTCGACGCGCAGGTGCTGCTCATGGACGAACCTGCCTCTTCGCTCGATTTCCAAACGAAGCTCAACCTCCATGCCAGCCTGCTCGCGCTCTGGGAACGGCGACGGCCGACGGTCCTCTACGTGACGCACGACATCGACGAGGCGCTTGCCCTGGCCGACCGGGTGACGGTGCTTTCGCCCCGTCCGGGGAGAGCGCTGGCGACGGTTGACGTCCCGTTCGGCCGCCCGCGCGACAGCCGCGTCGTGCGCAACTTCCCGGGCTATGGTGCGCTCTTCACGCGGCTGCTGGAGCTGATTGAGGTGAACCAATGAACCGTCGCGGCCTTCGATTCGCCGGTTCGGTCCTCCTCGGCCTCGCCCTGCCGGTCGCCATCCTCGTGCTCTGGGAGACGGCCGCGAACCGTGACTGGGTCAACACGCTCTTCTACCCTGCGCCGAGCGCGGTGCTCGAGCGCAGCTGGGATCAGTTGCGCGACGGCGGCCTGTTGCGCGACGCCCAGGTCACCTCCAAGCGCCTGGCGCTTGGGTTCGTCTTTGGGGCAACACCGGCGATGTTCGTCGGCCTGGCGGCGGGACTGATCCGCCCGATCAGGACGGCGCTTTACCCGCTTGCGACCGCGCTGTATGTCGTTCCGCGCATTGCGATGCTGCCGCTGGTGCTCATCGCGCTTTCGATCGGCGACCCGGCGCGCGTCTTCATGGTGGCCTTCAGCGTGTTCTTCATCGTCTTCTTTAGCTCACTGGCAGGCGCGGAGCAGGTCGATCGGACGCATCTCGACGTTGCCCGCGCGTTTGGCGCCGGGAGGTTGCGCCAGATTGGGACCGTGCTGCTTCCGGGAGCGCTCCCCGCGCTGATGAGCGGCCTCCAGGTCGCGATGGGGTTCGCCCTCATCGTGATCATCGGGACGGAGTTCATGGCGTCGAACGACGGCCTCGGGGCGCGGATCTGGCACAGCTACCAGATCTTCGACTTTCCTTCGATGTACGCCGGGATCATGGCCGTGACGGTTCTCGGTGTGCTCATCAACGGTGCGCTGCTGGCGATAACCCGCGTGCTCATTCCCTGGCGCCACGTGTGATGAACGAAAGTCCCGATGACCGCCGGGAGGAACGCGGCGGAGCGGCGAGCCTTCAGACGGCTGCTATTGAAGCTCCTGCCGTGGGCTCGCCGGTGTCCAGTTTCTTCGTGAGATGCACGATTCCGCCGAAGAGCGCGCCAACCGGCAACCCCAATATGCTTGCCATGAAGAGCACCGCAAGCGGCCCTGGCGATCCGTCGAATCCGACGCCGATGAGCCCCGACGGGTGAATCGTGCAGGTGAGACTCTTGGCGTCGGCCGAAGCCTGGATGGTTGCGCTGGAGTGCGCGGGCACTGTCTTCCCCGCGACGATGTGCGCCACGACGTCGTCGTTCCGCACGCGGATCTTCCGGTTCGGCCCCAGGAGAAGTTGCGCGGGAATGAACCTCGACGGCTGCCCGCCCGAGATCGCGGCCGCCGTGCCTTCGGGGATCGTCAGGTCGGCCACCTCGCCCTGCTTGGCTAGCGGCGTGATGAGCAGCGCCCAGATCAGCGCAAGCACGAAGCCAGCGGCCCATCCTCCCAGGATCGAAAGCAACCACGTCCGGCGGGAGCCTGGTATGCGCACGATTCTCCTACTTCGGGGTACTCACGAGGTACAGCGCCGGGTAGAAGAAGACCCAGACGATGTCGACGAAGTGCCAATACATGACGATGCCCGAGAACGGCCAGTGATCTTTCGAGCTGTAGCGCCCGCGAAGCAGTTGCGCCCAGACGAGCCCGAGCATGAATACGCCGCTGATGACGTGGAAGGCGTGCATCCCGGTCATGGTGAAGAATGCGGTGCCGAAGGCGGAGTCCTTCGTGAATTCCGCGGTGTACCACTCGAAGGCGACGCCGAAGGCGAACAGCACGCCGAGGGCGATGGTGATGAACAGGCCCCATGAGGCAAGCGTCCGGCGGTCGTGCTCGATCGCGGTCTCAGCCGTGAAGGCGGAGACCGAGCTGGCGAGGAGGATGATGGTGATGCCCAGGCCGAGGGCCTGGTCCACCTTGTCGATCTCGATCCCCTTCAGGTAGAACCGGGTCATCGCGAGCAGGGCGAAGACGATCGATTCCGAGAAGAAGAAGAGCCACAGGCCGACCCGGTTCATGGCGGCCCGTTTCGGATGGACGTGGTGCCCGTGGCCGGCGGCGGGCGCTGCGACAGCCATCAGTGGGCCTCCTCACCGCGCCAGGCCCGCGGCAGATGCATGAAGAACCACATGATGAGCCCGGCTTTTGTCAGCGCCGTCGCCGAAAGCCCGATGAAGCGGACCAGATCGTTGGGCACGGTGACGGCGAAGATGTATTCGAGGATCGTCATGACCGCGAGGATCGCGGCAACTTGCATCCCGGTTTTCAGCATGGTTGTCGTGACTCCTTGGGGAAGCTGGAGGCGGAACGCTCAACTGGCATGGCTACTGCCCACCCCCGCCACCTCCCGCTGGCGCCGGCGCCGGAGCGCCCGCGTTCGGGAAGAGACCGTGCACGGAGCCGGGGACGCCGTAGTCGTAGGGATGGTCACGAACCACCGGCGGCGTTGGGAAGTTCTCCAGCGGCGGCGGCGATGACACCTGCCATTCGAGCGTTCGCGCCCGCCAGGGATTGGGCCCGGCGACCGGCCCCCGTGCCCACGAGTAGAGCATGTTCCAGATGAACGGGATAAAGCTCGCGCCGAGCGAGAACGCGGAGATGCTGATAAACAGGTTCACCGCCTGGAGGCTGTGAGGGTAGGTGGAGATGCGCCGGTTCATGCCCTCGATTCCCGGCCAGTGCATCGTGAAGAACGTGACGTTGAAGGCGATGAACATCCACCAGAAGTGGATCTGGGCGAGGCGCTCGTTGTACATGCGGCCGGTCATCTTCGGGAACCAGAAGTAGATGCCCGCGAACAGAGCGAAGATCTCGCCACCGACGATGGTGTAGTGGAAGTGGGCGACGACGAAGTAGGTGTCGTGGAGATGGATGTCGGTCGGCACGTCGGCGAGGAAGATGCCGGTGACGCCGCCACAGGCGAAGTTCACCAGCACGGCCAGCGCGAAGAGCATCGGCGCGCGCAGCCAGAGCTTGCCCATCCAGATCGTCCCGAGAGCCGAGAGGAAGACGAGCCCGGTGGGGATCGAGATCATCTCGGTGGTCACCAGGATCGGGCCATGGAGGTAGTTGGGCATGCCCGAGGTGAACATGTGGTGCGCCCAGACGACGCCCGACAACCCGAGGATGCCCATGAAACCGCCGACCGCATACTTGTATGCGAAGAGAGGCTTTCGCGAGAAGTGAGTGATCACCTCGAGGAACACGCCAAGCCCCGGGAGCACCATGATGTAAACGGCCGGGTGCGAATAGAACCAGAAGACGTGCTGGTAGAGGATCGGGTCGCCACCTTTGGCGGCGTCGAAGAAACTGAGTCCGGCGACGCGGGAGAGGACGATCATGAACAGCGCGACCGCGAAGCCCTGCGTATAGAGCAGCGCCAGCCAGGCGGTGGTGAACATCGCCCAGACGAAGATCGGCAGCTTGCCCCAGGTCATCCCGGGCGCGCGCATGTAAATGATCGTGACGATGAAATTCAGGCCGCTGAGGATCGACGACAGACCGAAGGTGATGATCGCCAGGTCGAACAGCGTTTGTGAGCTGTTCGTGAAGACCGAGAGCGGCGGGTAGGCGGTCCAGCCGTGGTCGAGCCCGCCCAGGAACGGCGTTGTCAGGAGCGTCACGGCGGTCACCGGAACGAGCCAGAACGAAAGCGCGTTCAGGCGAGGGAACGCCATGTCGTCGGCGCCGATCATGATCGGGACGGCGTAGTTGCCGAAGCCGCCGATAACGGCCGCGACGGCAACGGCAACCATCATGATGCCGTGCATCGACATGACCGCGTTGTACTGGCCGTTGCTAAGGAACGTGCTGTCCGACTGCGCCAGCTGCGTGCGAATGCCCATGGCGAGAAGGCCCGCCATGAAGAAGATGATCATGAAGGTCACGAGGTACTGGATGCCGATGACCTTGTGGTCGGTGCAGAACGTGAAGTAGCGCTGCCAGCCCGGCGCTTTGCGCGCGTACGTCTTCATGCCGAACCATTCGCGGCCCCAGCTGCCCCACGCGCCGATGCCCATGATCCAGCCAATGAGGCCGAATACGAAGCCGATGGTCACGTTCAGGTCGGTGTCCCAGGCGTTGTAGCCGAAGGCTGCGCGGAGTGCGGCGGTGATGGCGATGCCGATGTAGAAGCTGATCAGCCCGGTCCCGAGACCGCCAGCGACGGAGGTTGCTGCGTACATCCCTTCCCCCTACTTCCCGCTCTTTTGTTGCTGGGCGGCGACCCAGGCCTTGAAGTCGTCATCGGAGACGACTTTCACGGGGAACTTCATCTTCGCGTGGTCCAGGCCGCAGAGCTGCGAGCACTGCAGCCGGTAGGCGTCGTCGGTCTGGTAGTCGCCGAGCCTGTCCGGTGTGACTTCCATATGAGTCGTGCGCCCGGGCACGACGTCGATGCGCATCCGGAACGCGGGGATCCACATCGAATGGAGCACGTCGAGCGCCGTCCCTTCGAAGCGGATGGTGCGGTTGACGGGCAGCATGATCGGTTCGCTGCCGGAGGGCAGAAGCGTGATGTTCTGGTCCGGGTAGTTGATCGTCCACGACCAGCGT
>JAKALX010000264.1 GCA_021823905.1 Chloroflexota bacterium
GTATCGCCGTTGCGAGCGGCTGGCTTCCCATTAATCAGTACGGACGTACTGCCGCTGATGATGCGGCCCTGGTTGGCGGGCGGCCTCTGGAACGGACCACCTTGTGGCAGATGTGGAGGAGTGTTCATCGCGACGCTGCCAACGGTGGCGGCAAACAGGCCCATGATCTTCACGTCGGTGCTCAGTTCCTGGCTGAGGATCCCGTTGAAGGGACTGGGCAGCGGCGACGGCACCGGCGCGCCAGCGGCCGCCGGAATAAGGTAGATGTGTGTGTCGACGGCAACGATCTGGTCACCCTGTTTGGCTGCCGGCATTCCCATCAGTTCAACTCCACGAGCGGGCCTGAGATCTTCACCTTGCCGCTGGCCGTGATGTCGATCTGTGGAGCCTTCAACTCCACCTTCGCCTTCCCTTCGAGGCTGATGTTCGTCCCGGTTACGGTGACGTCGCCACTCATCTCAACGGTCAGTTTGCCGGGCACGGAGTCTATCACAATCTTGTTGCCGCCCGTCTTGTCGACGATTTCGATCTTCTCGGCGCCACTCGAGTCATCGAGCGTAATCGTGTGGCCGGAGCGTGACTTGATGATGCGCTTGTTCACCTTGCCGTCGCCGCCAACAGCGGCGGACGCCTGAAGCGGTGGGGCATCCTCGCCGTTCCAGAGGGCGCCCACAACGAAGGGACGGTTGAAGTCTCCCTGCTCGAAGGCAACCGCGACCTCATCGTTAATCTCAGGCAGAAAGAAGAAGCCTCTGCCCGCGCCTGCCATCGGCGCGGCGATGCGGGCCCAGTCGCTTTCCGCCTGATCGGCCAGCCATGGGAACTTCACCTTCACGCGCCCCAGGTTCTCTGGGTCCTTGTTGTTCGTGACCACGCCAATGGCGATCCCCTGGGCGATCCGGCCTGTCGCGGTCTGCCCCGGCGCCGCACCCTGGAGGATGAGGTCGGCCGTCGTGTCCGCGGAAAATCCGCTCACGTTGAAGTGCGTGAGGAAGTGGCCTTCACTGTCGAAGACGTGGCGAGCGCTGGTGACGAAGTACTCCCCGGCGAACGCGGTACCGATACCACCGATCTTGAGTTTGCAGCCCGGCTGGATCGAGGGGTTGCCGTGGGCGGTGCCTTCGGCGCGAACGTCCCGTGCCCAAACGTCGGAGAGACGCGCCTTCGCGAGCGCGTCGCCCTCGGCCTGGGTGGCCACGGGCTGGTCGGTGATCAGGAGCTGCCCGGCATCCACGCCGAAGGCTTGCTGGACAACGCCCGACGCACGGCGGCCAGTACCTGCCTTCACGGCCTGGAATTCGGCCGCCGCCGCCTGTCCGACGAGTGGACGCTTGGTCTTCGGATCCCAGCCGCGGACGCTGACCTCTTTCACCTGGGAGGCGACGGTGAGGCGCGGGTGGAACTCGAGCAGGGTAGTGCCGTAGTCGATCTCCACCGCCGGCCGCACGATGTTGGCCGGCTTCTTGAAGGAGAGCGTGCGGTCGTCGACGGTGAGGAGATGCCCCACGGCACGCGCGCGGTCCATCAGAAACTCGTAATCGCTCAGGTTGTCCTGGAAGATCTGCGTGTGCACCTGCGAGGTCGGGTCGATCGACGTCTGAAGGCCATGATCCCGAGCGATCGTGGCCGCGATGTCGCTGTCGGTGGCCTGGACGAAGGCGCGGACCTTCGTTCCACGGTGCATGAGGTGGGACCGGTCGTAGCAGCGAAGAATGAGCATGGCGACGCCGTTCTCGCGCATGTCGGCTTCCACAGACGTGATCTGGCCGGAGAACAACCGGGCCGGAGAGCCACGTTCGTTCTCTGAGGTTCGCGACTCGATCTGGACATCCTGGCCGAGCCGGAGCCGCTGATCCTCGGCCCAGCGAAAGCGCGGATCGTTGATCTCGATCAGGCACATGTCCGGCAGGTAGAGGTTCGAATCGACCTCGATGCGCCGCAAGTCGGGCATGAGGTCCTCGGGCTGCACCCCGGCGAACTTGATGTAGAACTGCGAAAGCAGAGGGATGGTCGGCATCGCTCTTGTCCTACCCCGGCAGTGGAGGAAGCTGAAGAACCGTCCCGGGCCTCAGCCGAAGCGGGTTTTCGACGTTGTTGACAAGGGCGATGTAGCGCCAGTGCTGGGCTTCGCCGTACTCGTCGGCGGCGAGCGCGTCGAGGGTCTCGCCTTCCCTGAGGACATGGGTGCGATGGCCAGCCACCCCTCCCGATGTTGGGTTCTGGGCGGGGAATTTGCTGCTGTCCTCCGCCTGCTTGAGCGTCAGGTCGATCGTGCAGCGGGTCGGTGTTCCGTCTTCAAGGAACATCGTGAAGTTCTGGGTGATGTTCGTAACCACCGCCTTGAAGGACCACACCTTGCCCCACTGGAAGCGGCACTCGGGTGGGCGACCCTTCTTGGTCTTGGGGTCCTTCTTGGCGCTGCTCACCATCGCCAGCTCCCAGAGGTCGTTTGTGTACTCGGAGCGGACGTCCTTCCCGGAATCGCTTGTGTCGAAGAAAAGCCTGAGGGTGAGCTGAACGGGCTGGCCGCCTTCGAACTCCAGCTTGGGCGTATTGGCCCCTTTCTCCTTCGCGGACGCCCAGCTCACGGCCTTCGTGAAGCTGTATTCGGTCGGGTTGAACTCGAATTTCACGGTCTTGTTCGTGATCAAATTCGTGATCGACGCCTTGACCGGGTGGCCATCGCCGTTCACTCCGGGCATTGGCTCGCACTCCTTCCGCCGGCCTTCCTCCTGGTCGTCATGGCAGGCCCCGCTGGCGCTCGCGTTCGATCTGGAGACGCCGCCGAATCACCTGCCAGACGCGGTCGGCAAGTTTGTCTATTTCGCCCTCCGAAGCTGCCGCGCCCGAAGGGCTCGCGGGAGCGGCGGCGCTCACCATCCCCGTCGCGGGCTCGGCGGCGCTGGTCGCCGGCGCTGCGCCCTCAGCCTCGCGCGCGACGGCCGCCGCCGGCGCCAGGGGGAGATCGGCGAGCCGCGAAACCCGGGAACTCGTGGACCATCGATCTGTTGTCAAGGACGGTCGCGCCATCGCCGGCGCGGCGCCGGGGGCCGCCCACGTCATCGGTGGGGCAATCTCGTCCAGGGCCGGGGGAGCAAACGCTCTCGACGGCCCCTCGGGGGTTCCGCCGAGCCATCGCCCCGGCTCGTCGTACTGAGGTTCGGCGGACGACGCACGCTCGAACGGCCAGACGCTCGCGTCGTTCTCATCCGGTTCCGCAAGCCGGCTCACGGGCCGAAACGCGGGAACGGTTAGCGGGGACGGTTCTTCTCGCGGGGAGAGCCTCTCAAGCGCCGGCACACGTTCGGTTTGCGGTTCGCCCGGGCGACGCGAGCCCCCTCGTGGCGAAACCTCGCGACCGCCTGGCGGCGGCGGCGACATCGGCGTGGCGCGCGGCGCTTCGCTGGACGTGCCGACGCTGCGAGACACGGCCGAAGCGGGCCTTGCGCGAAGCGTCCGCAGCGAAGGAGCGGAGGTAAAGGGCTCGGTCGCGCCCGGCGGAGCTGAGTCGAAGGCGCTCCTGTCACCGGTTGGCTGGTGGACATCGCCGGGCGTCTCCGCGGCCCACGGCTCGGTGAACAGCAACGGCGGGTCCAGCTCGCTCAGCGGACTTCTGAACTCCTCCGCCCCGCGAGCGATGGACGAAGCCTCGGGGATGCCCTCCGCGCTCATCGGGCCCGGTTGTGCGGCGGACTCCCCAACGTTCTCCACGGTCAGCCGGTGCACGGGCGCAGCGGTTGGCGGCTGGACGGAGACGTGTTCTCCGGGGCTTGTGGCGGTCCGATCTGGGCTGCTGGCAGGTGGCGCGGCTTGAGCGCCTCGGACCGCCTCCGGCGCCGGCGCGAGTGGCAGCTCGGGATGGTCCTGGCCGGTGGCATGCGGACTCGGGATGGCGTCCTCGGCGGCAATCGACAACGGGGAGCCCGAGGCGCTTTCGGGCGCAACCGCGAGCGGCAACTCCGGCTGGTCCTGGCCGACGGCCGCAGGAGTCGAGGTGGCGTCCTCGCCAGCAAGGAATGGTCGTGAGCCATCGGAAAGGTCGGCAGCGACAAGCCTGTCGGCCGTCTCCGGTGGTTCGACCAGGCTGGAGATCCGCGCCACTACATCCGGACCGTCTGTGCCTGTCAGGCCCGCGGCAACCGGCTCGACGGGCGGTTCGGCCACGACGAGCGGCATGTCCGGGGATTCGACCGGCGTTGCACCGGTAACCGACGGAAAGCCGGGGGCCTCCTCCGGTAGCGGGACCGCACCACTCGGTGGAAGCATGACAGGTGAGGACGGCATCTCAGCCAGGCGGGCGGCCTGCATCGGTGGTTCGTCGGCGCGCCCCGCCATGGTCGTCACATCCCGCGCAATTTCCTCGCTGATCGAGGGCATGGCCGGAGTGGGTCTGGGGGCGGTTTCTGACGTGATCGCCGGAGTCGGCACATCTGCAGACTCGGATTCGATAACTCTCTGGATGTGAGGCTGGGCCCGCGCCTGCTCGGATGCCCTGGAAGTGGCGCGAGCGGCCGCTGGCTGCTCAGTGATCAGACCGCGGCGCGGCTGCGCCACGGGATGGCTGCTCGGCTCAGGCTGAGGCGGCGCTGTTGGCGCGCCGCCGGATGATGCCGGTCGCGCAGGGCTCGCTTTCCGACCCAGCGTTGCTGGGCTATCAGCCTCATGACGGCCGGCCAGCCGCGCGACAATCGACGCCCTCGAAGTCGCCTGGCGTGGCCGGCTTCCCTCCCCGCCCTCCGGCCCCTGGCCGGCGCCCGCGAACACTCCGGTTGACGCGCCCGAAGACCCCCACTCCGGGAAGGGAGACCCCTCGCCGTCGCCTGATACGATGGCTGCTGGATCGCGGAAGCTGGACAGGCTGGGCAACGTCGTGATGAAGCTGGAGCCTGTGACGGTCGCCGGGGGCTGGGCCGCATCAACGACCTCCTGGCTCCAACCGATCGCGGGCAAGGTGGCGGCTACTTCGCGGGCGGCGGTCAGGAAGCGAGCGGTGGCCGCGAGCCCGCCCTGCCGTCCAAGGATGGGCAGAGCATCCCGTTGGCTCGCCCGCTCCGACAGTTGCGCCATCAGCCCAGCATCGGGCTCGAAAGGCTCGGCCTGTCCGGCAGTGGCGGCGTACGCATCATCTGCCTGACGCGCTACCGGCGCCTGTCGCCTGCGAAACGGCCACCGCGACCTGAAGCGCATAGCCGGTTAAGCCTTTCCGGGCTTGAATTCGAACTCCGAGAAGGCCAGCTCGAGCGTCTCGATCGAAAGGGCCGAGGTGGCGGCGTTGAAGCTGGGCCCGACCCACTTCACCGGGTAGGCGAACTTCAGGTTCCAGCGCCGCACTTCGTTGGGCTTGCCGTCGTACTGAATGATCGAGACGTGGCGTTTCGCATCCACCTTCTTCTCGGCGGTGATGAGGTTGTTGTACCAGTCGAGAAGATCGGGCGAGTCCGTTGAGCCCCACTTGAGCGTGACGTTGGAGTAGGTGGTGCGGCCCGGAAGGCGGTGGGAGTAGCTGTTGAGCCCGCCTTCTTTGTACTCGAACACCTCCGTCTGGATCTGGAGGCCCGTGCACTCCTGGAAGCTCGCCTGCTCGATGCCAGCGATCTCCAGGGCAAAGCGATGGCCGAGCAGTGCGTCCTTCCCGATCGACGGCTGTTGCGTCACGTCCTATTGTCCCCGAGCCGCCTCGTTGAGCCTCCGGTTGATGGACGCCACCTCTTCGACCCACCGGCGGCGTTCGGGGTGC
>JAKALX010000265.1 GCA_021823905.1 Chloroflexota bacterium
ACTACGTCACCGACGTGATCGCCGGCACGCTCTATGGCGCCGCCGCCTACTACGCCGTCTGGGCCCTCCCCGGCAACTGGCGCAGCTTCCGGACGCGGTTCCGGCCAGCGCCGGCGGTCTCGCGTGGTGACCCCGCCGGGCTGCCGGAACCAGGCTGATCCCGCGCACGCCGCCCGGCCCCGGTCACGCGCCGCCCGCCTTGCAGTTCGCTTCCGCTCTCCGTAGCGTTCGCGCCACAACGCGAAACGGGACGACCCGGAGGAGATAGTGATGAAGGTTGGCACTGGCTTCGGCGGCAGTTGGCTCACTGGCGTGGCCGAGGCCGCGCGGCGCGCCGAGGATCTCGGGTACGACATGGTCTCAACGCCCGAAACCGCCCACGACTCGATGCTGACGGCCGCGCTGGGCGCGGCGGCGACCCAGAAGATCGAAATCCAGACGAGCGTGACGATCGCCTTCCCCCGCAGTCCAACCGTCCTCGCCATGGAAGCCTGGGACATCCAGCACCTGAGCAAGGGGCGCTTCGCCATCGGCCTGGGCAGTCAGGTCAAAGGCCACAACATCAACCGGTTCAGCATGCCCTGGGGACCGGCGGCGCCGCGCATGAAGGAGTACATCCAGATGCTCAAGGCCGTCTGGAAGTCGTTCCAGACCGGCGAGAAGCCCGACTTCGTCGGTAAGCACTATCACTTCACGCTGATGACGCCCAACTTCAACCCCGGGCCGATCGACTACCCGGCGCCCAAGGTCTTTCTCGCCTGCGTCGGTGACGCCATGGCGCGCGTCGCCGGCGCCGTGGCCGACGGCATCCTTCCCCATGGCTTCATGACGGACAAGTACATGCGCGAGGTCGTTCTTCCCAACATCGCGAAGGGGCTCAAGCGCTCCGGGCGCACCTGGGCCGACGTCGAGATCTCCGGAGGCGGGTTCACGGTCTTTGGCGAAACCGACGCCGACATCGAACGGGGCATCGAGCAACTCCGCCAGCCGATCTCGTTCTATGGCTCGACCCGCAGCTACCACGAGGTCTTCGAAGTGCACGGCCTCAAGGACCTCGGCATGCAGTTGCATACGCTTTCGCTTCAGGGCAAGTGGGACGAGATGCGCCGGATCATCCCGGAAGACGTGCTCCGCGTCTTCGCTCAGACCTCGACTTACGACAAGCTGCCTGACTTCGTCCGCCAGCACCGCGAATACGCCACGCGGATCGGCCTTGCCATGCCAGCCGGCACGCCCGCTGAGCGTGAGCGCCTCCAACACGTCCTCAAGCAGGTCCAGCAGATCGAGGTGCCGCGCGTTCCTCGCGGGCTTGAGGACCTCAGCAAGATCGGGGTGTAGCCGGCTCGACGGTTCGCGCCGCCAGCGAAACACGTTCAACTGTTCCAGATGGCTAGCTGGGACTTCTTGCTCGCGCGCGTATGATGTGGCGCATGAGCGATCCGCTTTCCGACTACCTTGCCCATGTACAGCAGCTACAGCCCTATCTCGAGTTGAACCTGAGCGAAGCCGACACTCGCGTCTACCTGATTGATCCCGTTCTCAGGGCGTTGGGATATGTGAGCGTGGGAGACATCCGTCGAGAGGTTCCGGTCCCCGCGACAAAGGAATTTCTCGACTACGAACTTTATGCCGATGGCCGAGCCCAAGCCATCGTGGAAGCCAAGGCGCTCCGCAACCAAATCACCGATCAGGCGGCTGCGCAGTGTGTGCAGTACGCGGCGGTCCTTGGGGTGCGCTGGTGCATCATCACCAACGGCATCACTTGGTCGGTGTATAACGCGCACGCCACTGGACCGTTGTCAGACAAGAAGGTGGCGTCGGTTCGCCTCGACGGGGACGAACCGTCTCTCCTCGATGCGTGGGAAGTCCTGTCGCTCTTCGCGCGCGAGTCGCTTGCGCAGTCAAATCCACTTACCCGCCTCCTGGCTGAGCGGGTGATCATCGACGAACTCGCGCGCCCGGACTCCGCCGCGATCACCGCCCTGCGGAAGGCGGTCAAGGATCGTTTCGGCGAACGCGTCACGGCGCAAGCGGTCATTGCAGTGATCGACAAGATGAGAGGTCGGCAAGTCAAGCCGGAATCAGCGATTCAGGCCTCGGTCTCGAAAACGCCGGACCCGGCACAGGCATTGTCCGGCGAGGCATCAACGCCGCCCGCCGACGCTGTTGAGCGGCAGCGTCACGTTGTTCTCAAGCCTGACGGGTCGAGGGTTACGCTGGAGGACATGCTCGCGGCCGGCGTACTGCCTAGCGATGCGGCCCTTGAGTTTCGTGGGCGAGGCGGCGTGTCCTATGTTGCGCGCCTGCGAGACAACCGCGTTGAGATGGGCGGCCAGATGTACGAGAGCATCTCCGATGCGGCGAAGGCAGCCAGTGGGGCGAATAGGAACGGTTGGTATTTCTGGCACTACCAGGGCGAGGAGCTAAGCGAGATTCGCCGGCGTTTCGCCGACAAGCTGGCGGCTGATGCCCAGCGTGGCACTGCGTAGATGGTTTCGCTGGCAGGCCGCTCGTAGGCCTGAGCAGCGTATTCCCTGTGCTGGGTCGCTCGCCTCCACGCACCGGGTCCGTATAGTCGGTTTCCACCGATTCGATGCCCGGAGGTTCCCCGTGCCATTCGATCCCGCCCTGAATGACAAAGTCCACGCGCTCCTCGAGCAGCAGGTCGCCGACGGCCGCCAGCTCGGCGTCCAGGTTGCGGCCTACCGACACGGCGAGCCGCTCGTCAACACCGTCGCGGGCCAGATGGGCAGCCGCGACCCGCGCCCGGTCCAGCCCGACTCGCTCTTCTCCTGCTTCTCGACGACGAAGGGCGTCGCCGCGACCGTCGTCCACATGCTCGCCGACCGGGGGCTGCTCGACTACGACGCCCCGGTGACGAAGTACTGGCCGGCCTTTGGCCAGAACGGCAAGGAGCGCATCACCGTCGCGACCGCGCTCAGCCACCAGGCCGGCCTTCACGCCATGCCTCGCCCGACGACCGTTGCCTTCGCGACCGACTGGGAGGCCGGCCTCCGCTGGATCGAGCAGGCGAAGCCCGCCTACGAGCCCGGCACGAAGACCGGCTACCACGCCGTGACCTTCTCCTGGCTCGTGGGCGGCATCGTCCAGGGCGCCTGCGGCCGCCATATCCGCGACGTCATCGTCGAGGACGTCGCCCGGCCGCTCGGCGTCGAGGGTGAGATCTACTGCGGCATTCCCGATGGCCTCGAAGACCGTCTCACGACGCTCAAAGCCGCGGGCGGGGGCGGGCCCCGGGCAGGACTGGCCGAGGCGCCCGCCATGCCGGCAGATCACCCGATGTTCGACGCGATGCCGCCCGACAGCGAGATCAACTACAACGACATCCGCGTGCGCAAGGCGTGCCTCCCCGCCTCGAACGGGCACTTCACCGCGAACGGCCTCGCCAGAATGTACGGCGCCCTCGCGAATGGCGGCGAAATTGGCGGCGTCCGCCTCGTCTCGAAGGAACGCATCCCCCATATGCAGCGCATCCTGACCCGTGACTTCGACATCGTCACCTCGACGCCGATGCGCAAGGGCATTGGGTTCATGATGGGCGGCCGGACCGACGGCATCTATGGACCCCAGGGCCCGCGCGAGACCGCGTTCGGCCATGCGGGCAACGGCGGTTCCGTCGCCTTCGCCGACCCCGAGGCCGGGCTCTCGATCGCCGTCACCCTCAACCTGATGCAGCAGCCGCTTCCCGAGGGCGGCGTCACCTTCGAGATCTGCGAGCTCATCCGCCAGGAGCTGAGCGTCGCCGAATAGAGGAACGAATCATGGATCTCCAGCTCCACGGTAAGTGCGCCATCGTCACCGGTGGCAGCCGGGGAATCGGGAAAGCGGTTGCGAAGGGACTCGCGCAGGAAGGCGTTGATGTCGCGCTGGTTGCACGCGACGAAGCGGCGTTGGCCGCCGCGGCTGCCGAGATCGCGTCCCTCACCGGCCGCCGGATCTTCGCCATCGCGGCGGACACCGGGAACGACTCCTCGGTGCGTTCAATGGTTCAGCGGGCCGTCGAATCGCTCGGCCGCGTGGACATCCTCGTCAACGCGGCCGCGAAGCCCGGCGGCCAGGGCCCGGTTCCGCGTCTTGCCGAGATTACCGACGAGCTGTTCTTCGAAGACATGAACGTGAAGGTCATGGGCTACCTGCGCTGCGCCCGTGAGATTGCTCCGCACATGCAGGCTGCCGGGTGGGGCCGCGTCGTGAACATCAGCGGGCTCGCGGCGCGCATGTCGAACTCCGCAATCGGGAGCATGCGGAACGTCGCCGTTGCCGCGATGACCAAGAACCTGGCGGACGAGCTGGGTCCCTTCGGCATCAACGTCACCATCGTCCATCCCGGCATCACGCGCACCGAAAAAACGCCGGGGGTGATAGCCGCGCGGGCTCAGGCGACCGGCCGCTCGCCCGAGGAGATCGAAAAGGAGATGGCCGGCGGCAATGCCTTGCGCCACCTGATCACCGCCGAAGAGGTTGCCGACGTCGTCGTCTTCCTCGCCTCGCCCCGCTCTGTCGCCATCAACGGCGACGCGATCGCGGCCGGCGGCGGAGTCGGCCGCGCCATCCACTACTGATGCGACGAAGGGGTGGACGAATCCACCCTCGGTGCAAGCCACCCACGTATCGATCAAGCGGCGGCCGCGGCCACCTTCGCCGTGGGCCGCCGGGCCGAATACTTTCGCGCTGCCTCGTACAGGTTGCCGACGAGCAGGCCGGCAGGGAGGAAATAGAGCCACCCGAACCATTCGAAGAAGAGGAAGCAGGACGTCGCCACCAGCAGCGCGAAGATCGCCTGGTCGCGGTACTTCACCGGGCAGGTTGGGGGATCGTCGAGCATGAAGAACGCGAAGAACAGGGCCATTTGCAGGTCCGGCGTCCGGAAGATTTCGGAGACCTGCCCCGCGTTGCCCAGGAAGCTCGCACCCGTAAAGAGCGTGAGGTAGGCGCCAAGGAACACGAGGATCAGCGGAACCTTGTTGATCCTGTCCGCGATGAAGTAGCCGCCTGTCGCGATGATCGCGACGCCGGCCCAACCGAGGTCGGGCAGGGCTCCCCACCAGCTCTCGCCGCTCTTGAAGAGCACCGCCGCGATCACCAGCGCGAGCGCCGCCGGGTTGAAGACGTTCGCCAGCCGCGTCCGGAAGAGGTGCTTCGTCGTAATCGCGAGGATGGCAGTCGCGATGGGGACGATCCACGGCTCCTCGGGGCTGAGGATGAATCCGACGATCATCCCCGAGAGGATCCCACCGCTCGGGAAAATCCATTCGTCCCGCCCGAGCTTCGCGATGGCTACGTCGACGAGCGCCGCGGCGATGGCCGCCGTCAGCAGCGGTCGGAGGGCCAGGCCCGGCGACACCTGCGTGAAGGCGGCAGCCGCGATCGCCGTGAACAGGAGAAGGACGATCCCCTTTGGCGTTCGGAAGAACCGGCGCACCGGCCGGAGCATGTCTGGATTGGCTGTTGCCGCGACGTTCATGCCTGCCCCCTCGTTCGTGGCGTCGTTCGGTCGATCGGGGCGTTCATCAAGCCGACGCTGCCTGGGCAAGGGCATTCTGGACCGCCTGCGTGTATGCCGATGAGCTGTCCGTCGCACCCGAGACGTAATTCACGGGCGCCGACTGCCGGCTCACCACCTGGCTTACCAGCGAGTTCACCTTCGAGCACGGGTAACGTGTACCACAGCCGGTCACGTTCGCGGAAACGATAC
>JAKALX010000266.1 GCA_021823905.1 Chloroflexota bacterium
CGTCATTGACTTTCACAGCAAGCTGGAGGTCCGCCGCGGCGACCAGCTCGTGACCTGCACCGCGACCGTCAACAACCCCTGCCGCGCGTTTGGCTACAAGATTCACCAGGCGGCGTTCTTCGACGACGTCGCCCGCCTGAGGGTCGTGGCGCCGAGCGGCCAGGTGGTTTACGACGACGTGCTCGATTTCAACAGCGAATCGACGGCCGTGCCGGTGATGAAGGTGACCGCCGCCGACGGCCGGGTTCTCTTCAACCAGGAGGTGCCGCAGATGGCGACGGACGCGGGCGCCAAGCCGGGACCCGAGGACGACGTCGCCATCGCCGCCGTCACCTTCGCGAAGACGCCGGGATCGACGGACCTCGTCAGCTACCCGATCGCCTGGCGGGTGAGCAACGGCCAGATGCTCCTGACGATCAGCGGCGCGAACGGCTCGTTTCCGCCGCGCGCCCTCAAGCAGGGAGAGCCGCTGACCGACGGGGCGTACCGCATCAGCTTCGAAGGCCCACAGGAGATCCCGGCGATCAAAGTCGCCGACCTGCCGGGCGCGGTCACGGACGACGGCTCGGCGATCGTCCAGATGCCTGTCGGCGGCGACGGGCGCTCCTACCTCTACGTCACGGGCGCCGACGCGTCGAACCTGATCCTCACCGATTCGGGCGCGGTGAAGGCGGCCAGCGGCTACAGCTACAGCTTCCTTGGACGGCTCGAAGCTTCGGGAGTGAGCGTGAAGCGCGACCCCGGCAGCACGTTCATCTGGGTCGCCGTCGCCATGGCGATGGTCGGCCTGGCGATTACCTTCTACGTCCCCCGGCGGCGGCTCTGGGTGAAAGTTACGCCGGAGCGGACCTACCTTGCCGGGGTGGCCGAGCGCACGACGCGCTTCAGTCGCGAGCTGCGCCAGCTCGGCGCACGCCTGGGATCGCCGGACGCGCTCCTGCCGGGGGATGTGGAGGAGGGGTGAGGGGGAGTAGGGGAGATTGACTTCGGCGCCGCGCTCGCTGGCGGTGTGAGCAGGACTGGCCCGCGACTTGAAAGCAAACCGCCGAAAGCTTTCAAGTGCAAGGCTGACGCCCAAAAACCTTTGAACTGATCATCCTTGTGATCCAATGCCTCAATTCGTCCACCGCCCGCCAGGTCGGCCGATCCAGGTCAGTGCCGGACCAACCCACCACCCTGCATTGGCATAAGCAGATGAGCGGTTCATTTTCCAATTCTCGGCCTCGAATTGGAAATTCCCCCTCGACTTTTCCAGTTGCCCTGATCTTCTCCCCCTACCCCGCCTTTAGCCGCGCCTTCGTCGCTTCGTCGGCGAAGCGGGCGACGGCTTCGCCGTCGTAGAAGACGCCGCCGGTGCAGGTGGCGGGCGTCTGGAGCGCGAGGAGAACCGCCGCTTCGACGTAGCTGTCGGGCTTGGGGAAGTCGGCCTCCACCTCGGGGTCGACCTGGCCGCCACGGGCGAAGCGGAAGCCCGGTGTGGTTATCGCGCCGTCCGGCTTCAGGCAGTTCACCGTGATGCCCTTGTCCCGCAGCTCGTCCGCCAGGCCGATCGTCATCGCCTCGACGGCGCGCTTCGTGGCGCCGTAATGGCTGCCCGAATCGGCCCGCGCCGCGACCGACGAGATGTTGATGATGTTGCCGCTCTTCTGCTCGAGCATCGCCGGAAGCACGCCGCGCGCGCAATAGAACGAGCCGTTGACGTTGACGCGGAACTCCAGCTCCCAGTGCCGCGGCTGGACGGTCGAAATCCCGCCCGGCGCCTGCACGCCGGCGTTGTTCATGAGGATGTCGATCCGGCCGAAGCGGGCCAGCACCTTCGCCACCATCTCCTCGACGCTGGTCATGTCGGCGACGTTGCAGACGACCGGGAAGCCCTCGCCCCCGGCCGCGTCGACCATCCGCGCCGTGTCGTGGATCGTGCCCGGCAGGCGCGGGTCCGACTCCTGCTCGGTGCGGGCGGCGACGGCCACCTTCGCACCCTCTTTCGCATAGGCGACGGCGCAGTACTGGCCGAGCCCCCGGCTCGCGCCCGTGATGATCGCCACCTTGCCCGCGAGGCGTCCTGCCATCGTGCTGTTCCTCCTCCGAGTATTGCCGCAAGGGCAATGTGTGGGCGCACTATGCGCGGTTTCGGCGAATCCCGCACGAGGATGCGCACGGCCGTTCTGTTCGCCAGTCGCGACTTTGCCAGGGCATAAGGCGAGCCATCGTTGTTATTGCAACCACCACGAATGCCATTCCTATGGTTCTCCGGCGCATTGTTGATAAAGAGGTATGGATTTCCGTCTGCCATGGCGCTAATCTTCACGGATGCGTCACCGGGTTTTCACCTAAGTGAAACCTCGCGAGGCGCGGCAGCGGCTCTCCGGCTTCCTGGTCAGATGCCGGGTCGGGTCTACGAAGCGGGGCAGGCAGGCCCCCCAACGTCGATCGGGCCCATCGGGTGGGTACCGACCTCTAGAAAGAAGCAGAGAGAGATGACACTGGCACTTTATGGAAAGTCTCGCAAGCGGAAGGGCGGGCTGCTGCTGGCGGCCCTCCTCGCGATCCTCGTGGCGACGGTCGGGGGCGGCATCATCGGGCGCACGAGCGCATCGGCCATCGGACCGACACCGGGCCCCGGCCAGTACGCCGTTCCGCTCGCGTCGAGCTTTCTAAATACCGCGTACTCTTCAGCTGAGGAGGAAACGGACTGCGGTGGCCTGACAGGCTACGTCTGGCACTTCGTCTTCACGCCGGGAACGGTCGTGGGCGTCTCGTTTAGCGCGCAGTTCACTAGCGCCGGAGTGATTACCGCCAGCACGAGCGGTAGTCCGGACAATCACCACGTGTACATCAGCACGCCGACGAAGGATACGCTGGTGGACGGCAGTGGCATCGCCACCTCTCCGGCTCCCACTCAGGGAGATGACCCCAAGGTGGTGCTCTCCCACGTATGCGACGGCGGCGGCCATCCGACGCCCAGCGTCACGCTGGCGAAAAGTGACGACGTGAGTCACAGCGTCGCCGTTGGCGGAACGGTTCACTTCACGATTACCGCCACGGTGACCAACGGGCCGACCACGGCGGACACACCGATCAACGACGCGGCGCCGACGGGCTGGACGTTCACGACGATCGCGAAAAGCGGGACCGGTACCCTGGCCAGCTTCACTGGCAACGCCAGCGGCAGCCCGGTGGCCTGGACGATCGCCAGCGGCGCCGGCAGCGGCACCTACATCTTGAACGTGACGGCGACGGCTCCGGCCGACACCCCGGCGGCCAACGTCTGCATCAAGTACACAAACACGGTTTCGTCGTCCGCGACCTGGATGACCATTCTGTCCGCGAGCGATGACGTTACGGTCACCGGCTGCACGACCATGGGCACGGTGATCATCAAGAAGGTGGTGAGCGGCTCGGGTTCGGACCCGGCCGACAAGTTCGGCGGCAACCTGAAGCAGGACAGCAACACCACGCCGGTGCAGACGTTCGTCACGACAGACAGCCCGGGCCTGTCGGGCGCTAGCTTCCTGAGCTACACCGAGCCTCTTAACCACACCTACACCGCGACGGAGACGGATAACAACGGCTATACGCTCGACGGGTACGCACTGGGTGGTGCCACGTCCACTGGTCCAACCTGTCCGTCTGGGCACACCGGCCAAACACCGGTTACGGGCTCGCTTAGCAACAGCAACACGCCGCTCGTCCTCTGCATCTACAACCACAAGGACGCGGAGGTCGGGACCGTCACGGTCACCGTGATCAAGTACCTCGATGGTGCTCCTGCAACCAGCGGGTCGTTCAACATGACCTCCACAACCACCGCGAGCAACATTTCCGGCTGCGAGACCGGCTGCGGGCCGAACCCCTTCACCCTCGATTCAGGGAACGGATGGACGGCAACCACCCAGGCTATGGCCCTGGGCTCGGACTACTCAACCACTGAAACTGGTGTGAAATCGACGTGCGGACCGAACGACCAGTACAGCCTCGCGGGCTTCACCACAGGTTCGACACTCGCCGATGCCCAGAATGGCACCCCAGCCGGCGAAACGAGCGCTTCCTTCACCGGCCTCCAGGGCAACCAGTACGTCATCGTCTGGAACCAGACGTGCACCCGCCACGTTACGATCAAGAAGCTCGTGGTTGACAACAACGGCGCCATCATCCCGGGCGATACGACCTCGTTCACCATCAAGGAAGGCTCCACGACGGTCGGTTCCGTCAGCCAGGGCACCCCGCTCGAACTGACCGGCGTTTCCACGTCGAGCCACACCTACACGGAAACGGCGTCCGCTCCCTACATCTTCGATTCAAAATTCACCTTGGAGGGAAGCGACGCCAATTGCGCTCAGCAGTGGAACTTCCAGTTCACCAGTTTGCGGACCATCGAAGATTTAGAGGTCCTCCCGGACGTGCCGGCGGATAGCGGCGACTGGACCGTCTGCTTCGTCAACACGTACGAAACGGGCGATCTCATCATCACGAAAGTGAAGGACACCTCGGCGGGTGTTCCGGCTGCTGACAGCTCTGTCTTCAACGGCACGATCGACGGGTCCGGGAACTGGGGAACCAGCATCGGCTTCAACGCAAGCACTGGCTCCATCGTGTTGTCGGCCATCAGCCACTCGGTCAAGGAGACCTCGACTCAGAACAGCTGGACGCCTGTAGGCTGGGCGCCTGTCAACGAGGCTGGTGCGTGCCCGACTGACAAGACCTCCTATACGGGTGGCGACACCACGTCCGTGAATATCACGGCGAACCAGACGGCGCACATTTGCGTCATGAACACGAAGCAGGCGGAGGTGGTCGTCGATCCGCCCACGGTCGTGAAGACGGTAGACGGGACAGGCCTGGCCGGTGACGGCCGCCTGCACTGGCTCATCGAGATCAACAACAACCACTCGAACCCGGTAGCCCAGAGCGTCGTCGTCACCGACAGCGGCGCCAGGCTGGACTCCGTCACGCCGGCAGGTGATGCAGGCGACTGCGGCAGCGTTCCCAGCAGCGCGGCCTCGTTCACCTGCGCCGTCCCAGCCGGGCACGACATCTTCCTGCACGTGTCCAAGCCGATTCCCTCGATGACGACGCTGGAGCAGTGCCAGGGTAAGGACTTCACCAACAGCGCATCCGCCACCTATGGCGCTGCCGCCCCGATCACGATCACCGTCAACAACTCGAACACCACGATCCACGTACCCTCGGACACAACGCAGTGCCCCGGACCGTCGCTCGCCAAGACGGCCGTGGGCTATAGCAACGGCACCGCCACGTGGACCATCTCTATCTCCAACAACGGCACCGGCGCGATCAGCCGGACCGTCATCATCAAGGACGCGACCGCAAGCCTGGTCGGCAGCATGCCTGGTGGCTGCTCCGGTAACCTCGGCAACAGCAACGGCATGACCTGCACGATCCCGGGCGGCCAGGTGCTGAGCTTCAACGTCCAGACGACGGGCCTCGTTGACGCCTGCTCGGCTGGCTCGGTGAGCAACAGCGCGACCGCCACGGTCGATGGCGCGAACATCATCGGCAGCCCGGCAGGCCCGATCAGCATCACGATCCCGGCCAACGCCTCGAAGTGCCCGCCGCCACCCCAGTTCTGCGTCGTGAACTGCACAACCGTCCTCGTCACCCCGACGCCGACGCTCCCGCCGCCAACGCCGACCGCCACGGTCAAGCCGACGGAGAAGCCAACCGAAAAGCCCACT
>JAKALX010000267.1 GCA_021823905.1 Chloroflexota bacterium
CGAGACTCGCGCAGGTATTGCCGGAGAAACTCCTTCAGCGTACGGCGCGCGCTGGACGTCGATGACTGCGCGTCTTGTCCATGCGCCAGCGGCATGACGCAGAGCACACAGACCGTCAGGGCGACACGACGACATCTTTCCCAGATCTCTCGCGTCTTCATGATCATCCCTTCGGGGATGCCATCGAGAATCCCTGGTCCCTCCCCCCGGGCCGTCGAAAGTCGGCCCCAGGCTGGGCGCCGGGCTCTGCCAAGCCCCAGCCGCCGGGGTCTTCAGGTCAGCACGGCAATCGCAGGTCCTTGCTGGACCCGATGCCGGTGTCGAGCCCTGGGTCCCGGTCAGCGCTCCGTGGGCCGCTCCGTTCTGCTCCCTGGGGCCAGCCCGCGGCGTCTCTACCTCTGTGGCGTCCGCTTCGAGTGCTTCAAGACATTCGGAGCGTCATTTTCCTTTGCCCTGCAGTCGTTCTCCTTCTGCCGCCATCGGCAATCCATGTCACCGAGCATGGAATGTCCATTTGGCAGCGCCAAGTAGAGAATCTTGCATGACGTTGGTTCAAAGCCGACTCGAATGGCTCCTGCATTCGTCATGACTGTGTACTCGACGGAATCCTGATCCGGCAATATACGTGGCTTCGATACTTGGGAACCGGAAATTGGAGCAGCAAAGGCCCGAGGCGCTACATGCTTGAGGTAGGCGAGAATCTCCGACTTGTGTTGCCTCGGCTTCAGAATCATCGCATTGTAAATGGCTTCATCCTGCGCTGGAGTCGTGTCGTCGGTCTCGCCCAAGCCAGGGAACATCCTGCAACCGACCATGGCCCACTCGTTCTCCTCTTGATCCGCAACGAGTCTCGCACGATCTTCGATGGATCCCGTTCCGTTGGCGACGAGGCGAAATAGCTCGATTACCGCGGCCTTTTGACAGGTGGGTGGCTCGGGCGCCGCCGCCAGCGCAAGCACAATCAGGGCCATCATGGGAACACCACCACTCGGAATATCGCGTTCCCCGAGAGCGAGACCGCGTGTCCGAGTTCCATGAGGAATTTCTGGCTGTCTCTTGTATTGATGCCGATGCACGCCGCCGTTCCATTGTTCGGCGTGAAGGCGCCTGCAAGGTTCTTCCCGCCATCAGGGTGAATTTCCAGCTGCGTTTGGGTTGGCCCAGGCGCATTCACCGCCGTGATGTTTATGCTGTAGCCAAGTCCGCGATCGTCATACATTGAAACGTTTTCAGATAATGTGCCCTTGGAACGATTCCGCAGACTGTCCCAATCGCCTTTGTATTCTCCTGGATTGGCTGGGTTGTATTTGTACGTTCCGTTGGACATGAACGACCCAGACCTCGCACCATACTGTGAGTAATGCCATTCTGTCCCATCCCAATAGGCAAGCGTCGCAGAGCCGTACCTGTCGGTAGGGGCTTGTCCCACCTCGCCTGCGGCGTCGCGATTGGTCGTGCTGACGTAGACTGTAACGTCATAAGCGAATTCGTTAGGTGAAGTGGGCCCGGTCCCCGGCCCAGACTGCGGAGGACTCACGCCATCCGGCCCCGCGTCGGCCGGCGGAGTGAGGTCCGACCCGTAGAACAGGGCGAGGCCGTCCGCCAGCTGGGCCAGGCGCATGGCCTCGTCCCAGTAGGAGCTGTGCAGGCCGGTCAGCTCTGCTCCCTGCGTCCCTCCCGACCCGAGCCAGAAGTTCGAGTCCGGCCACCAGTGCGTCTGCATCACGTACTCGCTCACCTCGGGCACGTTCCACCGGAGGCCCGACGGGTCGATGCGATTGCTCGGGTCACCCCCGGTGTACGTGTACCTCGCCAAGTCCACCGAGTCCGCCGTCAGGAACCTCCTCAGCCCCGCGTCGTACACCCGCGCGTTCAGGTAGACGAGGCTCCCCGTCAGCCGCAGCGCTCCCGTGTACCCCAGCTCCGGGCAGGTGGGCGTCGTCCGGCACTCCCCGTCCCCCGCGTTCGCGCCCACCACCTTCTCCAGCACCCCGTACGGGCCCCACCGCAGCCTCACCCCGATGAACCCGCCCGCCGTGGAGGTCGCCACGATGCTCCCCAGCCGGTCCCGGTAGTAGTAGAGCGTCTGCGACACCGGGTAGCTCGCCCCCACCTTGCTCGACCGCACGCTCGCGAGCTTCGTCGTCCCCAGGAGCACGTGGGTGTCCACCACCACCGTCGCCACGTCCACCCCGCACCCCGCGGCCTGGCAGCCCGCCGGCAGTTGCCCGGTCACCGTCGCGAACGCTCCCGCGTTCCAGGTCACCTGCTGCCCCTGCTGCCGCATCACGAGCTCGCCCGCCGGGCCGTACCAGAGCTTCTCGCTCGGGCCCGCCGTCCGCGTCACGCTCGTCAGGTGATCGGAGAGGTCGTACGCGAGCACCTCTGCGCTCGCCCCCTTGGCCGTGATCCGGCCGAGGTCGTCGTGCGTGTACGTGAGCGCGTTGCTCGCCGACGGGGTCGTCGTCGATGTCTGCACCACGCGATCCCCGGCGTAGGCAGAGGACATCGGGAACATACCAACCGGCACGTCACCGGCGAAGAGGTAGGAACTGCCGGATTTCGGCTGCGACGAAGAATAGGTCAGCGAGCCCCTCCGCCCTGACTGCAGCGGCGTGCGCATCCTCCAACCGCCCCTTGTGCACGGGCACATACATGACGTCGCCACAGAAGAAGTAGTCGCGAACCGTCTCCTTGCGGGTATTCGCGCCTGCTTCGGCAGAGAGCGGCGCCTCATATTCCACGGCCAACTCCCGTATGGCAAAGACCCCTCGGTTCACGCTTACAAACGTCACCTCGCGCCTTCCGGTCTCCCCGTAATCCTTGCGAACGATTGCGCGCACGCCGCCGCTGCGCGTCGTGTAGACATTCCACGATCCGCCCTCAGTAGATTCGCGCTTCGCGAGCGGCACTTCCTTGACGGGTAGGCGCGCAAGGGACGCGTTCAAGGACTCCACCAACGCTCCAAGCGGACACTCCGCTCCGCCGCCCAAACTCATGATGATGATTGGCACGGCAATCACGTTCACCATGATCACGGTCCTAGGTTCGGGTACGGACTGCCCGGGGAGCGAAGTTGGTTCAATTGCGAAGGCGTCAGGCCGTACGTAATCTCAAAATGAGGTCGGTCGACTATTGACACGAAGTAGCCTCCCCAACTGAAGCCATACGTTTGCGCGCGCGCCGCAATGGCCGCATAGTCGATGTGCCAATTGATGCTACCGTTGGCATTGAGCCCTGCGACATCGCCAGCAAGGCCATACTCATGATAGGTTTCCCCCGGCTTTGCGTTTGTAACTATATCCCCGGGAGCCGTTCTACCTTGCGCATAGTACTCGGCTTGCTTCGCTTCGGTCCGAAGGCCTTCCACAACCCTCAGTAGCGTTCCCAGCCGTATCTGCATGTCTATCAGCGGCATCATGGCATCGCCGCAGGGCACCCCTGTCTCGTGAATGAGCTTCATCAGGCGCCCTGGGTCCTGGGTGAGCACGGCGGCGCGCACCTCGTCCGCTATCCGTCGGAGCGCGGCTCTCGCCTGCTGTTCCTCGAGGCTTCCACTCGCCCGGGCAGGCCAAGCGGGTATGAGGACAACGACGAGAAGAATCGCTGCGAAGACGCTGCCGCAAGGTGCAGGCGACGGCACTGGTCCGCTGCCAGTGAACACTCCGTTCAGGTCCGTGCGATCTCTCATCGTCCCCGCTCACACGCTCGCAATGTCCACCCCACACCGGGGTCCCTGGCACCTCGCCGGGAGCTGACCCGTCGCCGTCGCGAAGACCCCGTCTCCGAAGCAAGCGGCTAGAGGGAGAGGCCAAACCCGAACAGGGCCCAGACACCCACCAGTCGCTCCACGCCCTCCTCGCCGGTCCCGAGTTCGAACGTCGTCTCGAGGGCTCCACCCTTCCCGGGCCCGAAGGGCCGTATGCCCACGGGCAAGCTCAGCGCTTCCGCGCTGCGCGCGTCGAGGCCCTTCCCCACGAGTCTGAGCACGCCCTCGTGATGCCGAGTATCGACAAACAACTGGAGCGCGTCCACCCCGGATACCGCGCCGCCATCTCCGCTCCCACGGCGGCGCACTCCAACGATGTCGCGCGCCGAGCGCCCTCTCCACGGACCATCTGCGCTTCGGGCGCTGGACCCGGGATGTGGCGCCAAGGCCCGGGCAACCGCGCCCGCATCTCGAACGTTGTTTGTGACCAGAATGTATGAGGGCGCCAGCTGAATGGCGAAGAACTCGTGCGGCGCAGGGTGGCCCTCTGTCGGATGCGCGGTCCAGGTCCAGGCGAAGCCTCCATCCGTCGGAGCCTGAGCGACGCCGACAAGCATCCGACGCAGGTCCACCCGTGCGTGTGGGTTCAGGGCCAACACATAGCAGTTCAAGGACTGGTCGCTTCCCAGGCCCGATGGAGGACGAAACTCCCGGGCTCCCACGACTACCGCAACGGCATCCTTGACGACTTCGTTGCGGCCGCCGCCCGGCATGGAGTCCAGGGCGGCCAGCAGTTCAGCGAAAGGAAGGCGCAGCGCGTTCGACACCGATGCCGACAGATTGCGATACGGGCCCTTCCCGCCCAATAGATCGGCGCCCGCCACGACCACCGTGGTGAATTGAGTCTCAAGAATTCCCGCTACCTCTGTCTCCTTGCTCGACATATTGAGAGCTGGCACATGACCTGGGAGGAGGCATCCGAGAAGGACATAGAGGCGCAGGGATTTGCATCTCATAAGGCTTCCATTCGTCAGGGCAAGCGAAGCGGGGTGTTCCATCCTATTGCTCCAGCCGGGCGCGGTGGCGATAGGCCCGCAGCGGTGCCAAGGTATTGCGCCGCGCTGTTGCTGTTCGGACCGAGGGGCTGATAGGTGATGGTCCCGTTTGGAAAGGCGGCGGCCGCCTGCAGAAGCGAGGCAACGCACGAGCACGTTGCAGCGGACGTGCCGCTGCTCCACGATGTTGGCGAGTTGGGTGTGTCGGGGCCGGTAAAGGGACCCGGATTTGCCCAGACGTTCAGGTGCCTGACTTCCGGCTGCGAAGGGCTCGGCTGGGGAAACCCTGACACGACGTTCTGTTGCCCAGAGGCATCCCGAACAACCCAGAACGTGTGCTGCGCGCCGATCAGCTTTGCGCGCCAATCATCCACTGGACGGGACTTCAAATCGGCGGTGCACCCGATAGTCGCTGTTGGGGGGGGAGGACTGGAGGGCCCACCAGAGGCCGCCGCGCCCTTGTCGAACGACAGCCCCAAGTCCGCCGCCCACAGGTACTCGCCGTCTGCTGCGCTGCGCTGCTGGGCCAATGCCAGGTCGGCTGGCGCGCCGGCTCCCGGGCTTGTGCTCTGGCCATTCGGCCCCGCGTCGGCCGGCGGAGTGAGGTCGGGCCCGTAGAACAGTGCGAGGCCGTCCGCCAGCTGAGCCAGGCGCATCGCCTCGTCCCAATAGGAGCTGTGCAGGCCGGTCAGATCTGCGCCCTTGGTCCCGCCCGACCCGAGCCAGAAGTCCGAGTCCGGCCACCAATGCGTCTGCATCACGTACGCACTCACCTCCGGCACGTTCCACCGCAGGCCCGAAGGGTCGATGCGGTTGCTCGGGTCACCCCCGGTGTACGTGTACCTCGCCAAGTCCACCGAGTCCGCCGTCAGGAACCTCCTCAGCCCCGCGTCGTACACCCGCGCGTTCAGGTAGACGA
>JAKALX010000268.1 GCA_021823905.1 Chloroflexota bacterium
GTTCATGACCACCTGGCGGATCTGGGTGCGGTCCGCTGAGATGGCGGGCAGGTCCGGTTGGAGGCACGAGCGGAGCTCGCAGAAGGCGTGGAACTCGGGCATCAACATCTCCAGCGTCTCGCTCACGACGGCGTTGAGGTCCAGGCGGATCATGGCCGCCTGCCGCCTGCCCGCGTACTCCAGCATCTGCTGGGTCAGCTCCGAGGCCCGGACGCAGGCTGCTTCGACGCCGGCGATGAGCTCTCGCGCCGGGGAATCCGGCGGGATGCTTCGAAGCGCTAGCGCCGAGTTTCCCAGGATGACCGTCAGCAGGTTGTTGAAATCGTGCGCCGCGCCCGCTGCGAAGACGCTCAGGCTCTCCAGCTTCTGGGCTCGCAGCGCCTCCGCCTCCATCCGTTTTCGCTCGGTGACGTCTCGCGCAATCGCCGCGTTCCCTACAATGGCGCCGTTCCTGTCTCGGACCGGGAAGCCCGACAGCGAAAGCTCCACGCGCCGGCCCGAGGCGGTGACGCGCGACGTCTCGACGTGCTGGATATGCTCGCCCATGCGAATCGCCGCCAGGTCGTGCTCGAACTCCTCGAACGAACCCTTCGGCCAGAGGAACTCGCCTCGCGTGCCCAGCACCTCGTCGGCGTGGTAGCCATAGAGCCGCGACGCGCCCGAATTCCAGCTCGTGATCCGCCCTTCGTTGTCCCGGCTCACGATCGCGTCGTCCGAGGACTCCACGATCGCCGCCAGCCGGCCGATCACCGCCTCTGCTTCCCTTCTGCGCCGTGATATCGAACATCACGCCGCGCGCCACCACCGGCCTTGTGCCGTCGAGTTCGACGGAAGCGTGATCTTCCATCCAGACTGTCCGACCGTCCGCCGCAATCATCCGGTACTCGAGGATGAAATCCCGGCAACGCGCGATCTCCTCAAAATACCTGGCCTCCGTCGCCTGCCGGTCGTCCGGGTGGATATGGTCCGGCCAGAACGCCGGCTCGGCCAGCCATTGGTCCCTGGGATAGCCGAGAATCTCTTCAGCTCGCTCACTCACGAACGACGTCTGGAACGTCTCCGGGCCCGCTTCCCACACGATGCCGTTGATCGCGTCCACGAGATGGCGATACCTGCGTTCCGATTCCGCGAGGTCACGGAGCAGCTTCTCGTCGCTCGATTCGTTCGTGTTCGCGAGCTCTCTGGTCATGCACCCTTCCAGCACAACGGCCGCCACTCCCGCCGGGACTCTCTGGCCCCGGCTGCGTTCGGAGAACACGGGTTCAGAAGGAATGCTATTCCGCGGCGCGCGGAGACCGGAAGGACGAAGATCCACTGGTTCTTCGCTCCGTAACCCGCATGTTGCCCGGGAAAAACCCTGATTCGATCGGTTCGTACAAGAGCTCGCCGCAGGCTCCGCAGAACGATCGGTCGGACCGCGCGCGCTCCGTCCCTTCATATACTCGCTGACGTTCTTCCAGAGGGTGTGCGCAAGGCATGCCGGCAACGGTACCCGGCGTCCGCCGCGTTCTCGAAGCCCCCGATGGCACTTGTTCGCGCGACGGTAGACTGCTCTCGCCGCCTGGGCTACCGTCACCGCGCGAAGGAGGCTTGCGCATGACTGACCGCGTGAAGGGAAAGGTCGCCGTCGTCGTCGGAGGAGGTCAGACGCCGGGCGAGACGATCGGCAACGGCCGTGCCACCGCGCTCCTCCTCGCTCGCGAGGGTGCTCGCGTCCTCGTCGTCGATCGCGACCTCCCCTCGGCCGAGGCAACCGTCAGCCTCATTCGAGGCGAGGGGGGCGACGCATCCGCCGCCCAGGCCGACGTCATCGACGAAGACGCTGTCCGCGCGGTCGTCGAAACCTGCACCGGCCGCTACGGCCGCCTCGACATCCTCCACAACAACGTCGGCGCCAGCCTCGCCCTCGGCGACGCCGTGGCCACCGACCTGACGGTCGAAGCGTTCGACCGCATCGTCGCCGTCAACCTCCGCGGCATGTGGCTCGCCTGCAAGCACGCGCTCCCGGTCATGCGCGCCCAGGGGAGCGGCTCCATCGTCAATATCTCCTCGATGGCCGCGCGTTCCAACTACCCCTACCTTGGCTACAAGACGACGAAGGCCGCGGTCATCAGCCTCACGGAGAACCTGGCCGCCGCCAATGCCCGCCATGGCATCCGCGTCAACACCATCCTCCCCGGGCTGATGAACACCCCGATGGCGATCGAGCCGCGCGTCGCCGCCGGAGTCCCTCGTGAGCAAGTCATCGCCGACCGCGACCGCCAGGTGCCACTGGGCCGCAAGATGGGCAGCGGCTGGGACGTTGCCTATGCCGCGCTCTTCCTCCATTCGGACGAGGCCCGCTTCATCACCGGTGTCGCTCTGCCGGTCGACGGCGGCACATCGGTCAGCTGAGCGGCTCGCGCTCGCCCGGCGGGACGGCCACTTCCGCGATGTTCAGCGTCATCGAGACGAGCCCGTAGTAGCCGACCACGCCAATCAAGTCGATCAGGCCGCGTTCGCCCAGGACCGCCAGCGCCCGCTCATAGGTCGTGTCCGACAGCCGGTTTGTGGCGAAGTACTCGGTCACGAGGTCGTAGGTGGTAGCGAGGTCCTCACGCGCGAGGAGAGGCCGGCCTCCGGTGCGAACTGCTTCGATCACGGCCTCCGGCAGGCCCGCCTCGCGCGCCAGCCGGGCGTGTGCCCAGAACTCGAACTGCGCCTTCCAGTGCTTCCCGGTCAGGAGGATCGCCAGCTCGCTCACGTCCCGCGGCAGGCTCGTCCCGAATCGGCAGTAGGCGCCGAGCTCCTGCGCCCGGCCGGCCAGCTCGGGACTCCGCAGCCAGGCTTCGAACGGTCCGCGCAGCCCTCCCCGTGGTCCGCTGCGGATCGCGTCCGCCACGCGCTGCTGGTCGGGCGTCAGGTTGTTCAGGTCGAGCGGGGCCATCCGGGACATGAGCGACACTCCGTCTTCGAGTCTCGTGCATCCAACACGCCTGGCGCGCTGCTGTCCAGCGGTGCTACGGGAACGCGACGTCGAACGGGAACACCAGCCGCGTCTCCACGTCCCCGACGGCCGAGCCTGATTCAATGTGCAGACCGCCCGTCGTCAGCCCCATCATGGAGCCCACCACGTTGATGCAGGGCGGCTCGTGCCCCTGGCCGCCTGCCGCGTAGAAAACCCGGTAGCCGCCCGCCGCCTCGGTGTACGCCGAAGGGCCGGGTTTGCCGTCGAATGTCAGCGTCACAAGCGTTCCTGGCGGCGCCGGCGCCCCGCCGATCGTGAACGTCCCGAAGATCGCGTTTGGCGGGGTTGGAGGCGCATCCCCAGTGGGCTCGCAGTATCCTGGTCCCGGAGGCGGGGGCGCGGGGGCCGTTGGCCGGGGAGCCGCGCTTTCGTCGTGAGAGACCGCGGCAACGATCGCCCGGCGCTGAAGTTGCGACTGCGCCGCCGAGTTCGACACGGCCGAAAGCGCCACCAGTCCGAGCGCGCCGCCCGCGGCCGCGACGAGAAGCCAGTGATGCATGTCTGCCGACGGTACCCGATCGGCGCCGTTCCCGGCCAATCGCGGGAAAGTCCCGGTCAGCGCCTCACGGTCGGGCCTGGCGAAACCGCTGCGCGTGGGTCGGGTCCGCGCAGCGCTATTTGAAGAACGACCCGCACTCGGGGACCGTGTTCGCGACCTTCGTCAGTTCCGTGGTGTCGTACTTCGTGTCGATGTCGTTGAACGCGCCCGAAACGTCGTCCGAGGCCGTACTCAGGCTGTCTCCAAGCTGGGTCAGGCCGTCGGCGAGCTTCTGCGGGTTCTTTGCGTCCAGCGCCTTTGCGTCGTTCACGGCTTTGTCGAAGAGCGTCACCACCTGCCCGGCGGCGTTCGACATCGCGGACTGGATCTTGGCGCCGTCCTTCACGTCCGGCGCCTGCAGCTTGTCGATGTCTCGTTTGAACTGCTGCGATCGGTCGCGCGCGTTCTGCAAGAAGCTGACCATGAGATCCTTCAGCTTTTGCGGGTCGCTCGCCACCTTCGAAAAGTCGATGTCGGCGCTCAGCGACTCCACGTCGTCGACGTATGACTGCGCCGCCACGCAGAGGCCGACTATCCAGCGCTCGTTCCTTGTGGCGTTCGGCTTCACCGTTGTCCGCGCGATCGGACTGCTCTTTGGCGTCGTCTTCGCGCTCGGCGTTGCTGTTGCCGCTGAAGCGCTGCTGGATGAACCGGAGAAGAAGACGTCGGCGCAGTCGCTCTTCGCGTCAATCCCGTCGACGATCTGCTGCGCGTCGCTCTGCTTGTCGACGACCTTTTGCAGCTCGGCCCGGAAGTCCGGGTCGGGAATGTCGGTGAGGATCTTCGTCATGTCGTCGGTGAACGTCTTGGCGCCCGTGTCGAGCTTGCCGAGCTTGCCGCGAGCGTCGCTGAGCGCCTTCTTGCTTGCGTCGTCGTGTGCCTGGAACGCTTTCACCACGTCGGCGCCGCTCTTCAGGTCAGGTTCGCCCAGCTTGTCGAAGCCGGAGCGGAAATCGCCGCGCGCCTTGGCCACGGCGTCGAAGGCCGCGAGCAGATCCTTTTTCGCTCCAGGTGGATCTTTGTCCGGGTCGATCGCGTTCAGCTTTTCGCCTTGCGCGTCCGTTACCTTCTTGTAGTCCGCCGCGAGGTTGCAGGCGCTCTCCACCCACTTGTCCGCCGCCACCTTCTTCGGGCCGGCATCGCTGCAGGCGATCAGCGAAAACGCCATCGGCAGCGCGAGGACCGCCGCGAGGAGCGCGGGCCGCAACAGCCGGGAGGAACCGTGGTTGAAGCTCATAAAATCACCCGGGGAGGAGATTCTCACCATTCTGCCCCGTGAACCGGCACAGGCAATGCGAGTCCTGCTTCAGTTATCGGCCAGCCGGCGGTGTTGGCGAGGCCGAGGCGCCCGACGCCGCCGCTCCGGCGGCGTGGATCCCGTTGAGGAACACCTGCATCCCCTGGTCGAACGTGGCTGGCAGGAATGCCAGCACCACTGGCGCGGTGTCGAGCAGCGTCTTCGCCACCGGCGACGCGTCGACACTGTCGCTCACGTCAGGACTCGGGAAGGTGACCAGGGCGATGAGCACGACCTGGCACAGGATCACCGCCTTCAGGAATCCGAACGCGCCCCCCGCAACGTGGTCCAAGACACCCAGGTTGAGCATCGCCACCACCTTCTTCAAGAGGTGAGCGATCACCTGCCCGGCGATGATCACGCCGATCAGGATCGAGAGGAACGCCACCAGCTTCGCCAGCGTCTCGTCGCTGATGATCGGGCTCAGCTTGCGCGTCAGGTCGTCGTAGAACACGCCCGCGATCGGAATCGCCAGGATCGCCACGCAGAGCGACACGAGCTCGCGGATGAAACCGTTGCCGTACGCCCGCCACGTGAGCAGCACGATTACCCCGGCAAGCACGATCGTCAGCCAGTTCACGCCCGAAAGGTCGCTTACTCAGGGGCAAGGCTCAAGGGCGGCGCAATACAGCCGTTGCGCTACTATGTGCCCATGCAAGCGCAGTTGCTGGAGATCCTCGTCTGCCCCATGTGCCACGGCGACCTTCGTCTCGAGGTAACCACCGAGGTCGAGGGCGAGATCATGGAGGGCAGTCTTACCTGCACGAAGTGCGGCGAGCGCTACCCTGTCGAGGACGGAATCCCGAATCTCTTGCCCCCGGACCAACGCGACTA
>JAKALX010000269.1 GCA_021823905.1 Chloroflexota bacterium
GCGCGCATCCCGGCGACCGGCCCCGACGAGGGTTGGACGCTCCTCGCGATCCCTTACCACCTCCGCGAAACGGAGCACGGTCTTCTCCGCCAGTACCAGGCGATCACCCGCTGGCGCGACCCGGAAATAGACAACGTCGATCTCGACGACATCCCATTCGAGGAGGACTACCGCGACGAGCACCTGGACGACCTCATCGAGGAGTTCCGCGAGCTCCGCCACACCAGCACCTATCTCCTCTGGGACCTCCTGCCCTCCGAGTGGGAGAAAGCCGGCATCCATCCCTACCGCGGACGCCTGACGATTCTCGAAATCGTGCGCGAAGCCTACCAGCACGACCTCGGGCATCTCTGGCAGGCCCACCGAATACTCGGAGCGATGACGAGGCCGCGGGGCCGGTGATCCCTCGCTTCCGCGCCGTCCCGCCCTCGTCCGCCCAGCTCGCCGCCGACCGCGCCGCGCCGCATCTCCTCGTCTTCGCGGCCGAGCTCGACGCCCTCGTCCTTGCGACGAGCGCCATCGGTCTCGGGATCGAGCGCGAGGCCAGCGTCGCCCGTGTTGTCGCGAGCCGGCAACAGCTCGACCGTCTTGCCCTCGAGCTTCGAACCCGCGGTCTCTCGCTTGCAGACGACCTCTCGCGCTACGTCGCGCCCGAACGGCACTGGAAGCTGCGAACCCGCACCCTTCCGCTCGACCGCCCGTACGTCATGGGCATCCTCAACCTGACGAACGACTCCTTCTCTGGCGACGGCGTCGGCCGCGATCCCGAGGCCGCGCTTCACCGCGCCGAAGACCTCCGCGCGGCAGGGGCCGACATCATCGACGTTGGCGCCGAGACAGCCCGCGCCGATCGTCCCGTTGTCGAGCCGGAAGAAGAGGCGGCCGCGGTCGCGCCCGTGATCCAGGCGCTGGCGAAGGCCGGCTTCCTGGTTTCGAGCGACACCTACAAGCCGCTTGTCGCCCGTGTCGCGCTGGAGTCGGGTGCGGAGATTGTCAACGACATCAGCGGCCTCACCCTCGGCGTTGGAGCCGCCGCCGAGGCCGCGCGCGCCGGAGCCGGATACGTCCTCAACTACAGCTACAGCGTCCCCAAGCGCCGCCCGGATGCCCCGCCGGTCTATGCGGACGTTGTGGTCGAAACCGTCGCCTGGATGGCGTCCCGCCTGGCGTTGCTCCGCGACGCCGGGCTCGCCGGCCCCCAGGTCGCCCTCGACCCGGGCATCGCCTTCGGCAAGAGCCATGACGAGGATCTCCAGATCCTCCGCCGTGTCAGCGAGCTTCGGACCTTCGGCCTGCCGCTTCTTCTCGCCCATTCACGGAAGAATTTCGTTGGCAGCGTGACCGGCCGGCCGCCGGAGGACCGCGACCTCGAAACGCACGCGGCTTCGGTCCTCGCCTTCGAGCAGGGCGTCCGCATCTTCCGCGTCCATGACCCCGAGGGCACGCGGCGAGCGCTCGAGCTGGTGGCCGCGATTGCCGCGGCAGCCCCCGGCGACTTCGCGCCCGATGCGACGAGCTGGCCCTGGCGCGCCGGCGCCGACGCCAGTCACATGACGCGTGTCTCGCCCGACAAGCCGGCGCCGCCCGGCCAGCGCTGGTAGCCGCTACCGGCTCGTGAGCGCGCCCGCGAGCCGTGCCAGCAGCGCCTCGGCGTGCGCCACGGTCCTGCGGACGACCTCCGCCGCCGGCAGCACTTCGTCAACCAGCCCGGACGACTCGCCCGCCCAGTTGAGCTGCATCTCCGGCCGGTTCTCGTATTGCGCCATGAACTGCTGGGGGCGTTCGAACGAGCGTACCGCCGCCATGAGCTCGGCGTCCCGGCCGTCCCACTCGTCCGTGAACGGGCTGCGAATCACCCGCCCGGTCACGCCGTTGGGCCAGAGACCGCCGCGCGCCAGGTCGACCACCTCGTCGTAGATCGTGTTCGAACCGTCGCTCGCAACGATCGCCTGCTTATGCAGTGGATGCCCGCCGAATTCGACGGTCGCCTTGAACCGCGTGCCAATCACCACGCCCGCGGCGCCCATCGCGATGGCCGCCGCCAGCCCGCGACCGTTCGCAATCCCGCCCGCAAGAAGCACCGGCACGTCTCCCGCCAGGTCCAGCACCTGGGCCGCGAAGCTCAGCGTTCCCCGGCGCCCCGTGTGGCCGCCTGCTTCGTTCCCCTGGACGATCAGCGCCGCCGGCTGCATCGCGAGCGCCGCCTTCGCCCCCGCCAGGTCCTGGACCTGCACGATCGTCGGGATTCCCGCGGCCTGGCAACGCTTCAGCGCCGGCAACGGATCACCGAAGGAGAGCGTCATCACCGGCGGCCGAACGTCCAGCGCCGTTGCCATGACCTCTTCCCAGAACGGCGCCCATGGGAACGTCACCACATTCAGCGCGAACGGCCGATCCGTCAGCTTCCGCGTCTCCTCGACTGCCTTGTGCACGTCCTCGGCCCGCATCGCGATGCTCGCCAGCGTCCCCAGAGCGCCCGCGTTCGAAACCGCTGCCGCCAGCTCTGGACCAGAGCCGCCGCCCATCCCGGCCTGGATGATGGGGTGTTCGATGCCAAGACTGCGGGTCAGTTCGGTCGTAATCATGGCAATTCTCCAGGTGCGCGTGCTTTTCCCGAGAGTACTCCGTTTGCTCGCGGTTCGCGTCCTCTTGCGCGGGCGGGGGTGCTACGCGGTAGGCTTACGCCACTCCGCTAAGGAGGAAGGCATGTCACTGCGCGGTAAGGCGGCAATCGCCGGCATCGGCGAGTTCAAACCGGTTCGTTACACCGAGGGGGCGACCACGCTCGGCATGCTCGCCGAGGTTGCGCGCCTGGCGGTCGCCGACGCCGGCCTGGAGTTCGGCGAAGTCGACGGGCTTATCACCGAGAACTTCGCGGAAGCGCCGTTCATGGCGCCCTCCACCGTCGTCGAATACCTCGGCCTGCGTGCGAAGTTCGCCGAAGTCGTCGACCTTGGCGGGGCCACCGGCGCCGGGATGGTCTGGCGCGCCGCCGCCGCTATCGCCGCCGGCATGTGCGAAACGGTCGTCTGCGTCACCGCTTCGCGTCGCGAGCAGCGCACCACGTCCGGGCCGCGCCGGTCCGCAAGCTCCGGCTTCTCCGGCCGCCGCGTCGACCGGACGCCCTACTCCGACTTCGAGGTCCCCTTCGGCGCGATCGGCGCCAACTACGGCTACGCCCTCATCGCCAAGCGCTACATGCACGAGTACGGCGTCACTCCCGAGCAGCTGGCGAAGATCGCCGTCGCCCAGCGCTACAACGCCTGCCACAACCCCAACGCACTCTTCTTTGGCCAGCCGATCACCATCGACGACGTGCTCAACTCCCCGGTCATCGTCGATCCCCTGCACATGCTCGAAATCGTCATGCCGGTGGCGGGTGCGGCCGCCGTCGTCGTCACCTCGGCCGCGCGCGCAAAGAAGCTCAAGCATCCCCCGGTCTACCTCCTCGGGGCCGGCGAGCACACCACCCACCGCAGCATCACCTACGCTCCCAGCCTCACCCATACGGCCATCGAGGCCGCCGCTGACGCCGCCTTCCGCATGGCCGGCGTTCGCCGCAAGGACGTCGATCTCGCCAGCATCTACGACTGCTACACGATCACCGTGCTGCTCTCGCTCGAAGACGCCGGGTTTGCGAAGAAGGGCCGCGGCGGCAAGTTCGTCGATGAGCACAACCTCCAGTTCGACGGGGACTTCCCGTTGAATCCCCACGGCGGCCAGCTTTCGTTCGGCCAGGCCGGCGTCGCCGGCGGCATGTCGCACGTCACCGAGGCCGCCCGCCAGCTCATGGGCCGCGCCCAGGGGCGCCAGGTGAAGAAACCCCGGCTCGCCTTCGTCAACGGCAACGGTGGCATCATGAGCGAGCAGGTCTCGCTCATCCTCGGGAGGGACAACTGATGACCGAGCCAGCTGCAGCCGCCTACCTCAAGCCGCTGCCCGAGCCAACTCCAGCGACCAAACCGTTCTGGGACGCCGCCCGCGAGCATCGCCTCCTCCTCCAGCGCTCGAAACAGACCGGCCAGTTTCTCTACTACCCGCGCGAGGTCTCGCCCTTCGGCCCCCAGGACGAGCTCGAGTGGGCCGAAGTCTCCGGCCGCGGGAGCGTCTACAGCTTCACGGTTGCCCGCCGGCCCACCGCGCCCCAGTGGGCGGACGATGTTCCCTACGTCATCGCGATCGTCGAGCTCGAAGAAGGCCCGCACCTTACCGCCAATATCGTCGGCTGTCCTCCCGGCGCCGTTTTCATCGGCCAGCCCGTCGTCGCCAGCTTCGAGGACGTGACACCTGAGGTGACTCTGGTCCAGTTCCGGCCGGCAACCGGCGGGGGTTCGACGCCCGCTCCCTGATCGACAGGGTGGGTTCCCCCATCGTTACCCGTTTGCCACGCTAAAGTTCGCCTGCTTTGTGACGATACCCATCCTGCAACAGGTCCCCGAGGGAAGGGTGGCGAACCATGACGTGGACATTCCTCGTCGTCGACGACAACGAAGCCGAGGCGGCGCGCGCCGTCCAGCAGCTCAAGGCGCTTCAGCCCGCGGCGCAGATCCTGACCGCGACAGGCGGCGAGGCCGCTATCGACCTCCTGGAGGAGCGCCGCATTGTCCCGTCGCTGACGTTTGTCGATTTCGCCATGCCCGACATGAGCGGGATCGAGTTCCTTGGCCAGATGCGCCACCGCCGCTGGCTCGAGCGCGCCGCTGTTGCAATCCTCTCCGAGCCCATCGCCGACCGCGAAATTATCAACTGCTACCGCCTCGGGGCGTGCGCCTTCCTCACGAAGCCGGCGAGGCTCCATGAGATCCGCGAAACCCTCCGCGACTTCGCCCAGCAGGCCCAGCAGATGACCGCGACGTTCGTCATCCCGGGTACGCCGGTTGTGCCGAGCACGCGGGTCGCCTGACCTACAGCGTCGGGAACGTCGCCAGCAGCGCCTCGCGGATCTCCGCGGCCCGTTCCACGTTCTCCTCGGGGCTAGCCTGAACCGGCAACAGGTTGATATGCCGCGCGCCCGCTTCCACGTACGGCGCGATCTGCTCGGCCACCTCCTTCGCCGTGCCATGCGGCGTGTAGCGCTCGAACCGCTCGAACGGCAGCCGGTACATTCCCTCCATCTCGGCGCCGACCGTCGTCCGCGCTTCCGCCCGCGTTGGCGCGACGCTCGTCCAGAACTGCATCCCGAACTCGATCTCCTCCGGCTCCCGGCCGGCCTCGGCGGCAGCGCGGCGCACAACCTCTTGCGCCTGGCCAAACCGCTCGAGCGACAGCCAGATTCCCGTGTAGCCATCCCCGTGGCGGCCCGCGCGAACAAACGCCGCGTCGCTGCGCCCGCCGACGAAGATCGGCACCGGGCGGAACGGCTTCGGATAGACGGTCACGTTCTCGAGCTGGAAGTGCCGCCCGGCGAAGCTCACGCCGTCCTCGCGCCACAGCCGCCGCAGGATCGCCAGCGACTCGTTCGTGCGCGCCCCCCGCGTCCGCGGATCGACGCCGCAGCTTTCGAACTCGTGCCGGTCCTCTCCGCCAATGCCGACGCCGAAGACAAACCGCCCCATGCTCAACTGGTCGAGCTGCGCCACCTGCACCGCGACCGGCACCGGGTGACGCAGCGGCAATAGATAGACCGCCGTCTTGAGCTCGATCCGCTCCGTCACGGCCGCAATCGCCGTC
>JAKALX010000270.1 GCA_021823905.1 Chloroflexota bacterium
GATCGAGAAAGTTCTTGAGCAGCTCCTTGCCGTGCTCGGTGGCGATCGACTCGGGGTGGAACTGCACGCCTTCGACGGTTAGCTCGCGGTGGCGGACACCCATGATGACGCCGCTCTCGGCGGTCGCCGTCACGTCGAGGTCGGGCGGCTGCGAGCCGGGTGTGCCGGCCAGCGAATGGTAGCGGACCGCCTGGAAGTCCTGGGGAAGGTCCTTGAAGACGCCCCTGGCGTCGTGGTGGATGGTTGAGGTCTTGCCGTGCTTGATCTCGCCGGCGCCCTCGACGTCACCGCCGTAGACGTCATAGATGCACTGGTGGCCGAGGCAGACGCCGAGCACCGGCACCTTCCCTGCGAATTCGCGGATGACATCGCGCGAGATGCCCGCGTCGTCAGGATCGCCGGGGCCGGGGGAGATGACGACGTGGTCGGGATTGAGCTTTCGGCACTCCTCAAGCGTCACCTGGTCGTTCCGGAACACGACGACGTCGGCGCCGAGCTCGGCGAGGTACTGGTAGAGGTTGTAGGTGAAGCTGTCGTAGTTGTCGATGAGCAGGGTGGTCATCGATCCAGGCCCTCCTCGGAGCGCAGATCGTCGGCGATGACGCCGAGCGTAGCGGCGAGCTCGTCGGGTGTGCAGCCGTAGCCTCGCCGGTCGAGGTGGAACTTCTTGCCAAGGTAGTCGGGGTCAAACGACGCGGCTGAGCGGAGGTTGAGCGGGTAGCAGGTGCCGGGTTCGCCCATGAGCGCGACCAGGAAGTAGCCATCGCCAGCCGAGCGGGTGAAGCTCGCGGACTCGGCAAGAAGGGGAACGAGCACGAGCTCGAGGCCGCCGTAGCGGTAGAACCGCGCGCCGACGTGCGCGACCTGCTTCTGGAGGACGGGCGCGGTCATCGGGCGACCCCCTGGCGGATGATCTCAAGCACGTCGGCGGGGGTTCGGGCCCGGTGATCCGGGTTGGCGTCGAGGAGCAGCTCCTCATCGAGCGTGCCCCAGAGCGCGGCGGCGGAACGGACGCCCGCGTTCCTGGCCGCCCAGACGTCGGCTGGGCTGTCACCGACGAAGAGGACGTCCGGCTCGGCCGTGAGGCAGAGGCGGTCGAGGGCGGCGAAGACCGGCTCAGGGTCAGGCTTGTGAAGATCCGTGTCGTCGAAGCCGACAACACCCTCGAAGTACTGGAGGAGGCCGGCGCGGTCCAGCTCGGCGGTCGCGCCCCAGGCGATCTTCGAAGTCACCACGCACATCGGGATGTGATCGGCCGCAAAGGTGGCGAGAACCTCTTCGACGCCGGCGTACGGCCGGATCTCGTGGGCGGTTGTGAAGTAGTAGTCGCGGTAGGTGGCGACAAAGCGGGCGGAATCGGCTCCGAGGAGCCGGACAGCGAGGTCTTCGATGGTTCCGCCACGGTGCGAGCGCCAGAGGGCGACGGGATCGACCTTTCTGCCGAGGCATTCCTCATGGGCGTGCTCGAGGGCGCGCATACGTCCGGAAAGCGTATCGAGCAGCGTGTCATCGAGGTCCCAGAGGATCGCTTTCATCGCGGTGACCCCAGCGGCGCGAGTCCGCGTGCGGCGAGGGCGTGGTCGAGCTCGGGCCAGGCAGCGATGGCAGCGGCGTCGCCGGCGAATTCTCCGGCAAGATGGAACGCCGCCGCGAGATCGGAAGGAGAGGCGCCAGCAGCAAGCGCGTCGTCGACGTGCGCGGCGAGCAGCTCGCGGCGGCCGAGGGCGACGAGGACGGCGACCGAAACGAGGCTTCGGGTACGAGCGTCGAGGTCAACGGTGGCCAAGCCTTCGGGCATGCCGGCGCCGCTGGAGCCGGCAGCCGCCAGCGAAAATTCGGCGCCAAACTGGGCGTTGAGCGCGGCGACGAAATCGGCGCTCCGGTCGGCCGGTTGCTTGAGGCCAAACGCGACGAGGATGGCGTCGCGGACGACCGAGTGCATCTCGATGGCTTCGAGCTCGTCCACCGCGAACCAACCGCTGCCCACGCCGGGCTGGGCCGTGGGTTCGCCAGCCCAGTCGGAGGGAGCGTAAAGGTTGCAGATCATTTGCCCGCCCTCATGGGGCAGGTGGATGGTCTCGACGAAATCCTCCTCGACCGCCGGGGCGTTCACTCCGAAGCGCTGAAGGATGGCGTCCATCTCTGCGTCGACGTCGTCGTTGTCGAGCGGCAGCGGACCGCCTGGCAGCTCCCAGGGAGCGGCCGGGTGCTCGCGAAGGAGCCAGAGGCGGCCATCGCGGAGGACCATGGCGGCGAGGTGGATGTGCTGTTTCATAGCGCCGGTGCTGAGGGCTGAGGGCTGAGGGAGTCCCCAGTCGCCAGTCCCAAGTCCCAAGTCCCACACAGGGAAATGAGCGCCTTTGCCACGTCGAACCCGAGGGGCGCGCCCACGCCGCCCGGACCCGTGAATCGGCAATCGCCAATCGGCAATTGGCAATCACCAATCGTGAATCGTGAATCGTGAATCGTGAATCGAAGCTCATCCATAGCCGAGGCTCCCGGTTCGCATCTCGGCGGAGGCGATCTCGGCCTGGTCGATGGCGCGCATGGGCGCGCGGAGCTTGTTTACGGTTTCGACGTATTCGGATTCGGGGACGGAATCGTAGACGATGCCGCCACCGGCCTGGAGGTAGGCGACGCCGTCCTTCACGAGCATCGTGCGGATGGCGATGCAGGTGTCGAGGCTGCCGCCAAAACTTGCGTAGCCGACGGCGCCGGCGTAGACGCCGCGGCGCTCGCCCTCGAGCTCGGAGATGATCTCCATGGCACGAACCTTTGGGGCGCCGGAAACCGTGCCAGCCGGGAAAACGGAGCGGAAGGCATCGAAGCGCGTCTTGTCGTCGCGAAGCTGGCCGGAGACGTTCGAAACGATATGCATGACATGACTGTAGCGCTCGATTTCCATCAGGCGATCGACTTTGACCGTGCCGGGTTTGGCGACACGTCCCACGTCGTTGCGGCCGAGGTCAACGAGCATGATGTGCTCGGCGAGCTCCTTTTCGTCGGCGAGGAGCTCTTTCGCGAGGCGATCGTCCTCTTCGGGCGTCGCGCCACGGGGACGCGTGCCGGCGATCGGGTGGTTGGTGACGATGCCATCCTCGACGCGGACGAGCAGCTCCGGCGAAGCGCCGACGATCTGGAAGTCGCCCATGTCGAGATAGAACATGTAGGGCGAGGGGTTCACGGTTCGGAGCTGGCGATAGATGTTGAAGGGGTGGACGGCGGTCTTGCGGGCGATCCGGTGGGAGGGCACGACCTGAATGCATTCGCCGGCGACGACGTACTCCTTGATCTTCTCGACCATCAGCTCGTAGCCCTCGCGACCCTGGTTCGAATCGCCGCGGCCATCCTGGCGGAGGACGGCGGCAACCTCTTCGAACGGCAACTTCACGGTCGGGTTGGCGAGCCGCTGAGCGATGTCGTCGATGCGGAAGGCGGCCTGGCGGTAGGCTGAATCAACGTCGCCGTCGAGGCGGCAGTGGGCGATCACCTTGATGGTGTGGTGGATGTGGTCGAAGACGACCATGGAGTCGCAGAAGAGGAAGATCGCCTCGGGGATGCCAAGCGGATCTTTCGCGGGCGGTTGAACGCGCGGCTCGAAATGGCGGACGGCGTCGTAAGAGACGTAGCCAATAGCGCCACCGGTGAGCGAGGGGATGCCCGCGACGGGCACTTCCTTGAAGCGCGCCATCTCCTGCTCGAGGGGGATGAGGGGATCGCCGGACCACTCGTAGCCGTCGCCGGTCTTGAGGACCCGGTAGGGCTGGGTGCCGATGAAGGAGTAGCGGGCGAGGCGCTCGCCGCCCTCGACCGATTCGAGGAGGAACGAATAGGGGCCCTCGCAGACCTTGAGGAAGGCGCTGACGGGCGTCTCGAGGTCGGCCGTGACCTCGCGGTAGACGGGGACGATGTTCCCGGCGCCGCGCTTCGCGATCTCGCGAACTTCCTCGAGGGTGGGCCGGAGCATGGTTAGTATTTCCTCAGGTAGTTGAGGTCGAGGGCGTCGCGGACCATCTCCATTGTTTCGACGGCGATGGCGCGGCCGCGCTTCGAGCCGGCTTCGAGGGCTTCGCGAACGAGAGGCATGTTCGCTTCGTACTTCGAGCGGCGGTCGCGAATCGGTTCGAGGAAGATGTTGAGCGCGACGGCGAGCTTGCGCTTCACTTCGGCATCGCCGACGGCGCCGTTGCGGTAGCGCTCCTTGAGGTCGGCGACCTCGGCCTTATCCGGGTTGAAGGCGTCGTGGTACATGAACGCCGGCGTGATCTCCGGGTCGCCTGGATCGGTCGGCTTCATGCGCGGGGTGAACATGCTCATCACCTTCTTCGAGACGGTTTCCGCGTCGTCCTTGAGGTAGATGGCGTTGTTCTTGGATTTGCTCATCTTGGCCTGGCCGTCGATGCCGACGAGGCGAGGGACGCGGCCGACAAGGCCTTCGGGCTCGGGGAAGACGTCCTTGAAGCGGCGATTGAAACGGCGGGCCGTCTCGCGGGTGAGCTCGATGTGGGGGAGCTGGTCCTCGCCGACGGGCACGAGATGGGCGCGGGGCATGAGAATGTTCGCCACCTGCATGACCGGGTAGGTGTAGAAGGCGACGGGGACCGACTTGCGCTCCTGCGAGCCGTCCTCGGGGTTTTCCATCGCCTCCATCTCAGCCTTAAGAGTGGGATTTCGCTCGAGCATGGAGACGGGGAGGAACCAACCGAGAAGGGTGGTGAGCTCGGCGTGCTCGGGGACGAGGCTCTCGATGACGTAGGAGCTGTGTTCGGGGTCGAGGCCAACGGCGAGCCAGTCGAGGGCAACGTCCCAGACGGCCTGGCGGACGAGGGAGATGTCGTCGGCATAGTCGGAGACCTGGTAGTCGGCGATGAGGAAGTAGCAGTTGTAGTCGTGCTGGAGGCGCACCCAGTTCTCGAGGGCGCCGGCATAGTGGCCCAGGTGGAGGGAGCCGGTCGGGCGGATGCCGGTGAGGATGCGCTTCTTTTCGGTCATCGAGGCCCCCCGGGACGCGGGACGCCAGGGCGCGGACCCGCCTGGGGAGGACCGCCACGCATGGGCGGGCGCGGGCCCGCGGGCGCCGGGCCGCGGTCGAGGCTGCGAACGAGCGCGTTGAGCTGACGCGAGGCCTGCTCGGCGAGGTCGAACTCGTTGCCGAAGACGGTGTCCTGCTCGTTCGTGACGGCGGCGAGGACGTGGAGCCAGGCGCGACAGCGGACGAGCGCGGCGCGGGCGTCGCGATAGAGCCCGGCCTGAGCCGGGCCTTCGCGCATGGCGCCTTCGGCGATCAGGGCGCAGGCGACGCCGGCCTGGTCGAAGGCGTTCGCCTGAGCGTCGGCGGAGGCCTTGAGGTTCGAGCCGATCTTGAGACGCCCGACGCTGGCCGCGAGTTTCACGGCCGTGTTCCAGGCCTCGACGTTCTGGTATTCGAATTCTGCCAAGGTGAGCCTCGATCTGCTGAGTGCTGAGTGGAGCGCAGTCCCATGTCCCAAGTCCCAAGTCCCAAGTCCCGAGCCGAATGGCTACTCGGGACCGGGGCCGTGGGATTCGGGACTCAAATGACGGGAAGTTCCTTCATCGCTTCGCGGACCTTTTCGACGGGGTAGGAATCGTCGACGAGGCGGCCGGCGAGGAAGTCGTCGTAGGCCGAGAGGTCGAGGAAGCCGTGGCC
>JAKALX010000271.1 GCA_021823905.1 Chloroflexota bacterium
ACGTCGTCGGGGACTTCACCGAACGCACGAACGGCACAACCGATGGAGACGGAGGTCGGCGTGGAATCGGCGACAGCCGCGCGAAGGCGCTCGGCGACGGCCTGGGCCTCTTCGATGCTGGCCCCCGGCATCGCGACGATGAACTCTTCGCCGCCGTAGCGGGCGAGGAGGTCTTGGTCGCGAACGTTGTCACGCAGGATGCGGGCGACCTGAACGAGAATCTCGTCGCCGCGCTGGTGGCCATGCTCGTCGTTGAGGCTCTTGAAGTCGTCGAGGTCGAGCATGAGGATGGCAAAGGGTTGGGCTTCGGCGGCCGCGAGCTGTTCGAGCTTTTCGTAGAAGGAGCGGCGATTCGCGATGGCGGTAAGCGGATCGGTCTCGGCAAGAAGGCGTGACTGGCGCTCGGCGCGACGCCACGCAGAGCCGGTGGTCAGGGAAAGGGCGGCCATCGCGGCGGTCAGCAACACCATCATGACGAGGTGCGCAGTGATCGCGGGTTCGAGGACGAGATGGACCGCGGCGACGTTGACCGTCGTCCAGACGGCGATCGCCAGGTAGGCGAGGCCGTGATACCGGCGGGCGTGCCCGGCGAGGAGGTAGAGGTAGAGCGCCCAGAGCGGAGAGCCGGCGTCGCCGAGGGCGGCGAGGCCGGCGGTGATGCAGGTGGCGTCGAGGGCCGGGGTGACGGCTTCGATCCACAAGACCGGTCTGCCCGGTGCGCGAAGACGGAGGACATACCAGGCGTGGAAGACGTGGTAGCCGAGAATCCAGGCGATACAGGCGTTGCGCAGCGGGCCCGCTGCGCCGATGAGGCCTGAGAGGACGGCGAGCGAAAAGCCGAGGGCAATGATCAGTTGCAGCGCGAGGACGTGCCGCTCGACGCGGGCGTGCTCGGCAGGGTCAGCGAACATCCTGGGGGCGCGACGTTCGGCTCTCATTCCCATCAGCAAAAACCCTTACGTCTCAGAGTTCGACACGCTTCCTTCACCCGGCAAGTTGAGGTTGGGTGACGGGCGGGCCCGGGGCGCGACGGCCACATCCGCGGCTGAGACAGCGAGGTAGCGACAGCGCAGGGGGTGCCGATCCAGAACGCCGGCGTCATCCGGCAGACCAGCGAGCCCTCCCGCTTACAATGTGGAAGCGATGGAGCTGACGGAAACGGAAGAACGGCTGCGGGCGATCGACCTCGAGTTCGCCCCGGCGGTCACTCGATTCGACGCGGCAAACGCTTTCGCCGGGCGGGTGGCGGTGCTGCCCTCGGCGTTCAACCCGCCGACGATCGCGCACCTGCACATGCTCGAACGGGCACTGGAGATGGACGGCGTGACGCTGGCGGCAGCGATGCTGAGCACGCGAAACGTGGCGAAGGGCGTGGTCGGCGCGAGCCTCGCCGATCGGGTGGGGATGCTGCTGGCCGCGCGCGAAGAGGCGGGCTGGCTGGCGGTGCTGGCGGTCAACGCAGCGCGGCTGGTCGATCAGGCGGCGGCGCTGACCACGGCGTTCCCACACGCTGACTTCGACTTCGTTGTGGGATTCGACACGCTCGTGCGGCTGTTCGACCGGGTGTACTACGACGCGATGGAGCGGGAGCTCGAACCGTTCTTCGCGCGGCACCGGGTGATCGCGGCGAACCGGGGCGAGGCGGGGATCGAACGAGTGCGGGAGTTCGTCGAGGCGGAAGCTGGGCCGTTCGGATCGCGCATCGTGGCGCTCGAAATTGACGAAAGGCCCGCGTCCCTGTCATCGACGGCAGCACGGGAGGCAGTCACGGCCGGGATCGAGCCTGGCGACGTGCCGGCGGCGGTGCTCGCCTACATCAAGCGGCGGCGGTTGTACGAGGCGCCGCTCAGCCGGTGATCGCCGAGATGTCGGGGCCGCCGTCGGTGGCGACAACGCCGCGGGCGACCAGGCGTTCGACTTCGGCTGCGTCCAGTCCGAGGAACTCCCGCAGCACGTCGCTGGTGTCCTGGCCGAAGGAGGGCGGGGCGCCCTTGATACCGGTCTCGCTGCGGGACATGCGAAGCGGCGTGTTCGCGATCGGGATGGTCCCGGCGACGGGGTGGGTGACGGGCTGGATCATGCCGCGATGCTGGATTTGCGGGTCGGCGACGACGTCAGGGATGGAGTTCAGCGGGCCGCTAGGGATGCCGGCGTTGACGAAGTCCTCCATCCACTCGCCCGTTGTTCGGCTGCGAAGGGCGGCAATGAGAATTGGCTCGAGTTCGGCGTGGCGGGCGTTGCGCCGGGGGCCGGTGTCGAAACGGGGGTCGTCCATGAGCTCGGGCAGGCCGAGGATGCCGCAAAACATCTGCCACTGGTTCTCTTCGCCGAAAGCGAGGGCGACGACGATGTAGCCGTCCTTCGTCGGGAAGGCCTGGAACGGCGTGGCGCTCGGGTGGCGGGTGCCAATGGCCTCGGGCGGCTTGCCGGTGACGAAGTAGCGCATGATGGCGTTTTCGAGGACGGACACCTGGCAATCGAGCATGGAGATGTCGAGTTCCTGGCCCTTGCCGCTGCGTTCGCGCTCATGAAGGGCGGCGAGGATGCCGACGGTGGTGTAGAGGCCGGCGGAGATGTCGCCGAGGGAGGCGCCAGGGCGAACCGGGTTGCCGCCGGGCTCACCGGTGATGGACATGATGCCGCCCATGCCCTGGATGACGATGTCGAGCGCCGGGCGGTCGCGATAAGGTCCGGTCTGGCCGAAGCCGGAGGTGCGCGCCATGATCAGGCGCGGGTTACGGGCGGCGAGGGCGTCGTAGCCGAGGCCGAGCTTCTCCATCGTTCCCGGCGTGAAGTTTTCCATGACCACGTCGGCCTTTTCGACCAGGCGGAGGAAGATCTCCTGGCCCTCGGGCTTGCGGAGGTCCATGGCCATCGCGCGCTTGCCGCGGTTGACGGAGAAGAAGTAGCCACTCCAGCCGTTCTGGTAAGGGCCGGTGGTGCGGGCGATGTCGCCCCAGGGAAGGCGCTCGACCTTGATCACGTCGGCGCCGAGATCGCAGAGGACCATGGAGGCGTAGGGGCCGGAGAGAACCCAGGTGAGATCGAGAATGGTGATGTCTTCGAGGGGGCGGGGCATCAGGAGATTGTCGATTGTGGATTGCCGATTGTCGATTGGCGATTGGCGGTTGTGGCCGGGTTGCTGGTGGTCAGCGCCGTGGCTGCCCGGTGATGGGCAGCCGCCGGCTCCCTGGCGGTCGCGGTACTGATGGGGCGGTCGCCAGCGTCAGAACGAGCCCAGGCGCTCGCGGAGGCCATCGACGCGCTGGCGGGTTTCGGCGAGGGTCGCTTCCATGTCTGAGATAACCTTCGGGGGGGCTTTGGCGCGGAAGGTCTCGTTCGCGAGCTGCTTCTCGAGGCGGCCCAGGTGCGCCTCGGCCTCGCCGAGCTCCTTCTGGAGGCGCTCCCGTTCGGCCGCGACATCGACCTGGGGCAGGGTGACCGCGACCTCGGTGTCGCCGATGCGGCCAAAGCCGTACTCGCCTGGCGGGAGCTCGGCGTCGGGCCCGGTGACGACCAGCTCGACGCGCGAGGTAAAGGCCGTCGCGGCAGCCGTTTCGCGCAGCGCGTCCGCATAGCCGCCCGCGCGAAGGTAGACGATGGGCCGGGCGCCTGCTTCGAGCTTCTTTTCGGCGCGGATGTTGCGGATTGTGCGGTTGACCTCGATCACGTGGTCCATCGCCGACTCGGCGTACTCGTCCTTCCAGTTGCCGCCGCTCTTCGGGAACCAGGCGACGATGAGCTGCGAGGCCATGTCGTCGTCGATGTGGATTCGGACCGCCTGCCAGAGCTCTTCGGTGACGAAGGGCATGAACGGGTGCAAGAGGCGAAGGCCGTGGTCGAGGACGTGGGCGAGGACACGCAGCGGCAGCTCGTCGCCGGCGTTCAGCCGGACCTTGGCCATCTCGATGTACCAGTCGCAGAACTCGTTCCAGAGGAAGTCCTGGATGAGCTTGGCGGCCTCGGCGAGGTCGTACTGGCGGAGCAGGTGGTCAACGTCGAGCTCGAGCTGTTCGAGCCGCGAGAGGATCCAGCGGTCTTCGAGGGCGTAGGTTTCGCGGTCGGCAGGATGGGGGCGCTTGACCTGGCGCTCGCCGAGCTTCATCAGGACGAAGCGGGCGGAGTTCCAGAGCTTGTTCGCGAAGTTGCGCGCGGCGGTCAGGCGTTCGTCGCTATAGCGCTGGTCCGCGCCCATCGCGGCGCCAGTGAGGATGGCGAAGCGGAAGGCGTCCGCGCCGTAAGTGCTGGCCGAAATGAGCGGATCGACCACGTTGCCGCGCGACTTGGTCATCTTGTCGCCGTTCTGGTCGCGGATGAGGCCGTGGAAGAGGACGGTGCGGAACGGCACCTCGCCTTCGGGTCCGCGGTCGCGCATGTTGTAGAGCGCGAACAGGATCATGCGCGCGCACCAGAAGAACATGATGTCGTAGCCCATCTGCATGTCGCTGGTGGGGTAAAAGGTGCGCAAGGCGTCGGTGTCATCGGGCCAGCCGAGATCGGCGTGCGGCGCGAGGCCCGAGGAGAACCAGGTGTCGAGGACATCCTGGTCCTGGCGGACGGCCGCGGCGCATTCCGGGCAGCGCGGCGGGTCTTCGACCTGGACCGTGGTGTGGCCGTTCTCGCAATACCAGACGGGAATCTGATGGCCCCACCAGAGCTGGCGGCTGATGCACCAGTCGCGGATGTTGTCGAGCCAGTTGAGGTAGACCTTCTCGAAGCGCTGGGGAACGATCTTGATGCGCCCCTCACGCACGACCGCCGCGGCGGCGCTCGCGAGCGAACGGCCCGGCTCGTACTCCCGGTGGACGTCGATCCACCACTGCTCGCTCGGGATCGGCTGGACAACGGTCTTGGAGCGACTGCAAATGCCGACGCTATGCGTGTAATCCTCGACGTGGTCGAGGAAACCCTCGTCCTCGAGGTCGCGCAGGATCGCGGCCCGCGCCTCTTCGTCGGTCATACCGGCGTAGGGGCCGGCCTCGTCGTTCATGCGCCCGTCGGGGTCGATGGCGACGATCACCGGCAGGTCGTGGCGATGGCCGATCTCCCAGTCGACCGGGTCGTGGCCGGGGGTCACCTTCACCGCGCCGGTGCCGAATTCGGGCTTGACGGCGTCGTCGGCAACGATCGGGATCTCGCGGCCGATGATGGGCAGGAGGAGGTTGCGGCCGACGCGCTCCTCGTAGCGTTCGTCGGATGGGTTCACGGCGACGCCGGTGTCGGCAACCATCGTCTCGGGGCGCGTCGTGGCGACGACGACGTAAGCCGGGAGCGGCATCCCGCCCTCGCCGAGGATCGGGTAGCGGACGTAGTAGAGCTTGGCCGGGGTCTCGACGTAGTCGACCTCGAGGTCGCTGAGCGCAGTCTGGCACTGGGGGCACCAGTTGATCATGCGCAGGCCGCGGTAGATGAGCCCGTCCTTATGCAGGTTTACGAAGGTGGTGCGGACGGCCTTGACGATCGAGGGGTCGAGGGTGAAGACGTCGCGCGACCAGTCGGCGCTGGCGCCGAGCTTGCGGTGCTGGTCGGCGATGCGGCTGCGGTACTTGCGCACCCACATCCAGGTGCGTTTGACGAACTCCTCGCGGCCGAGATCCTGGCGGGTGAGGCCCTCCTTGGCGAGTTCGCGCTCGATGACATTCTG
>JAKALX010000272.1 GCA_021823905.1 Chloroflexota bacterium
TCCGGTTGCCGCGACGACGAAGATGCCGGCGTTCCATGCCTTCTCAACCGCGAAGGCCAGGGGGTCGACTCTGTAGTCCTGAGTCGAGTCCGTCCCAAACGACAGGTTGAGGACCCGGATGTTCATGCCGTTGTCGTTCTTGTGCTGGACGACCCAGTCGATCGCGGCGATCACCTGGGAGACGTCAGTGGCTCCGTCTGAGGATGCAACCTTGAGGCTGAGAATTCGGGCGTCGGGCGCAACGCCGAGGAAGTTGGTCTTATCACCTGCGTACTTCCCTGCAACGGCGCCGCTGCCCCGCCCGGCGATGATGCCGGCGATGAAGGTTCCGTGGCCGTATGTGTCGAGGTTCCTCAGGGTGGGGGCCTGCGACTCGAACGAGAGGTCCGGACCGTGGACAACCTTGCCCGGCGCATCAAGACCCGGTACTGGCGACGCGCCGGAATCGATAACCGCGACGTCGACGCCTTTTCCCGTAAGGCCGCGCTGCCAGTAGGCCTGGGCGCCTATCGTCTGCGTGATGTTGTACATCGAGCCGGCGTCGGTGGCGTGGTTGTAAGAAGCCGCCGACGCGGAGCCACCGAGCATGACCATGCCCAGAACCAACGCCCCGACGACCGCCCACAATCCTCTGATGGCGTGGCCCCAACTGGTGCCGCGGCCCCAACTGGCGCCGCGCCGTTGGGCGCCGGCTCGAGGCGGCGGGAGGCTGTTCCGGATTCGGTTCGCGGAATTCTGCCCTGGATCTGTGGCCGTTCCGTGGCTCCGCATATTGTTCTCCTGCTCGTGTTGTCGTTGCGACTTGAACGCGACTCAACATGAGAATGCTCCTCAACCACGGTGGCGTCAGGAGATGGCGGGTGTCCGTTTCGTGGAAGGTGTTTCGCATGCCCTGCCGAGAGACTTTCGGCGTCCGACGCGACCCGGCGGCCGGTTTCGGGTCCGGCTGCTCGCGGGGAAGAGGCGTGCGGACGAACGCCACAGGTCGCGGGTCCCGCATGACAGCATGACGCGGTTGCGCCGATGACGGCTGGCCGCTCTCCAACCGTCCGGATCGGACGCTTGCGAAACTGTCAGACCGCCTGAACGTCGTTCCAAGGTCGTGCGGTGCAGAACGCCCGCACTTCGGGCTGAAGATTGGTCAGTCCCGCGTCGCGCCTGACGGGGAACACCTTCCGCCAATCAGGCGGCTGCTTCGTCGGCCAGTTCCGCCGCGGCTCTTGCATCTCGCACGAGCTCCCGAACGAAGGCACGCTCAGCGGAATTCACGAGCTCGAACTTGAGGTGCAGTACCGGAATGCCGGCGGCGGCGCTAATGCCCACCACCTGGCACGGCAGCCTTGCCGAGAATCCCCGGTATGAGATTGCGAGATCGAGAGATTGCCCTTCCGGGCGTCGGTGGACCGCAACTGCGGCGCCGCCCTGCGAGACGTCGAGCATCACTCCGGGGCAACATTCGCCGCCCTGGCGCACTTCTGTGGCGAGCCGAATCGGGAATCGTGGGTCCCGGCGCGCGTCGAACGGTTCGAATTGGGCGGCCAGCGAGAACACGTCGCAGCCCCTCTCTGAGCGCACCCACGCCGCTGGAGCGAACTTGCGAGAGCCCACAGTGCCACGTACCAGCACGACGGACTCTTCCGCGGCGAACTTCGCGCCGCCCGCAATACGCACAGTCGCTTCGCCCCCGTCGAGCGCGACAAGGGCTCCCTTGAACTGGCATGGACCGTCTTCCGCGAGGCGCACGACCGCCACGAGCAGGCGCTCGTTTCGAAGCGCATTCGAGCTGTTCGGCTCGGGCATACTACTAGTGTCGGTCGATAGAATCGACACGATGAGGGCATCGACGCGACAATTGGCCGCCCGTGGGTCGAGGCTGGCGACAACTTGTCCCCAGCGAGCTTGCGATGGGCGAGCAGCTAAGCGGTCGGCTATGCGGCCTCAGCCGGCGAATCCAGGCCGAGAGCGACGGCTCCATGCGTCGTAAGCCAGGCGAGGAACTCGGGCCCCGGCATCGGTCGAGCAAAGAGGTAACCCTGTCCGACGTCGCAGCCCAGCGCCCTCAGAGCGGCCATTTGCGCCTCGGTCTCTACGCCTTCAGCCAGGCTCGTCATTCCGAGGGTGTGGCTCAACTCGACGATCGTTCCCGCGAGCGCCGACGAAGGCGAGTCTACGGCCAGACCGTCGACGAACGGCTTCGCGATTTTGATGAGCTCGATAGGCAGGCGGCTGAGTTGGCTCAGCGACGAGTAGCCGGTGCCGAAGTCGTCGAGAGCGAGCCTCACGCCGATTTCGCGAAGCGCGATCAGCCGCTCGCGGGACCAGGCGGGGAAGGTCATCCCTTCGGTCATCTCGAGAACGAGCCGGTCTGGTTCGACGGAGTACTGCCGCAGCTTGTCGAGGACGATTTGCGCGAAGTCCAGTTGTTGAAGGTCGCGGATGGTGATGTTGATCGACACATAAAGGCCGGGTTTGCCAGTGCCGCCGAGATCCTTGAGGAAGCTGCAGACGGTATCGAGCACGAAGCGCGTTATTGCGGTGATGGAGCCGCTCTCCTCGGCCAGGTCGATGAATTGAGCCGGGGCCAGCAGCCCGCGGGTCGGGTGATTCCAGCGAATCAACGCCTCCGCGCCGACAACTGACGCCGATCGCAGGTCCACAAATGGTTGGTAGTAGAGCATGAGCTCGCCGTTGGCGACGGCGCTCCTCAGGTTTGCCGTGAGGTTGTAACGTTCGAGGGTGAGCTGGTGCATTCGCGGGTTGTAGACGGCGAACGTTCGCTTTCCACGCGACTTCGCCTCGTACATCGCGATGTCGGCGTTGCGCAACAGCTCTGCCGGATCGTCGGCCGACGCGCTGAAGGCGATCCCGAGTGTTGCGAAGATTGGCATCGAGGCGCCGTCGATGCTCACGGGCCGCGTGAGATCGTAAAGGAGCGTCTTCGCCAGGCCCGCCAGGATGTCGGGATCACTGCAGTTCGGCACGAAGATCGCGAACTCGTCGCCGCCGAGGCGCGCGACCGTCCCAGAGGACTGGATGAAGGCTTCCAGACGCCGGCCAACGGTGATCAGCACCTGGTCGCCGGCCGCATGCCCGAGGCTGTCGTTCACGAGCTTGAAGTCGTCGAGGTCGATGAGGATGAGCGCGCCCCGAGCTCGCAGGCCACCATCGAGCGCCTCGACGACCCGTTGCTGGAAGAGCGCGCGGTTCGCGAGGCCCGTGAGCGGGTCGTGGAATGCCTGGTGCGCGAGCTGATTCTTCAATTCGCCGAGCGATTTGAGCGACTGCTCGAGGCGGCTGTTCTCGAGGGCGACGCTGAGGTGATTGGCGAGCGTGCTGGCGAGCTGGAACTCGGCGGGCCCGAACCGGCCGACGTCGCTGAGCCGGTCGCCCAGCACGAGGACGCCGATCGGCTGCACCTCGCCGTTCAGCGGCGCGACCATCGCGTCGCGCAAGTCGCGTGCGGCCAGCAGGTGCGCATATGCGCCGGTTGAGTGTGGCCCCACCAGCGAAACCTCCAGCGGTGGGCCTGAGAACGCGGCAAGGAGCGGCTCCGCGACCTCGGGCGGGAGGCGTTGCAGCGTTTCGACGCGGTCGCCCGGGCCGATCGTGGTCCTGAAGACGGCTCCCGTTCCCGGCGGCGCGTAGTAGAGCTCGGCGACCGCCGTTCGGAAGGCATCCCTTGCCGGTCGCAGCATGTCGGCCACCGCGGCTTCGAAGTCGGCCGAGCTGTGAAGCGCGTTCGTCGACTGGTACAGGAAGTCCAGACTGCTTCGGCGTTGCCGTTCGGTTGTATACGCCCAGCTCGCCAGGTACACACCGACCACCGGCACTGCGAGAAGGGCAAGCGCCGCCGGCTGTTGTGCGAGGACGACGACCGCCAGGAGGCCAAGGCTCGTTGTGAATACCGTGGAGGTGAGACCGAACGCCATCGGCTGGCGAATCGCGGCCGGGCGCCAGGCGCCCTCGGAGATGCTTATCACGGCGTGAATGAGGACCACACCTAGAGCCGAAGCGGACGACGTGGCGGCCAGCGTGTTGAGCCAGGCCGCGGGGCTCGAATCGGCCACGGAAGAGTGCGTTATCTGGAAGACGAGAATCGCTGCAGTCGCTTCGAGCGCCATCGAGCCGACGTTGAACGCAAGCTTCAGCGGTGGCTGTCTTCGATGCGCGCCAAGCGCCAGGCCCGCGCCGCAGACCTGGGACATGATCACGACGGTGGGAGTGGTGAGAAAGAGCCCGAGGACCAGCGGGAACTCAAGCAGCGAGAAGCTGTGTGCGTCGCGGCGAAAGTGAAGGTGAACGACGAAGACTTCGGCCAGCGCGAAGGCCGCCGTGAGGGCCAGGAACGGCAGTGGTCCCGTTGCGTGGTTGGTGTGGATGTTCCGGATGATTGCGAAGTACAGCGCGAGATCAACCAGCAGGATGGCGCTGCTGATACTCCATATGACGACCCGTGGCGACCGCGATCGCTTCCGGGGCGAGGCTCTCCGCAGGAGCCGCCGGGACATCGCGCGCCTGTTCACGGAGCGCCGTCCGTCGCCGGGGATTTGGATTGGCGTCCAGCCACGCGGATGACGCCTTCGCTCGCTCGCGTGGCTGTCGCGCCGTCGCTCTCTACGGCACTGTGGATCAGTACGTCGCACCGCTGCACTTCGGAGGGCCTCCTTTCCATCATCGGGTGAAACGACGATGAGTTGAGTTCTCGTTGCTCAGGCGCCCGGTGAATTTCCCGATCCCGTTCTCGCCGCGTGCGACGGTCGATATGACATGGCGGGCATATCGCAACGACCATGACCCCGGAGTACAGTCGATTCCGACACAAGGGGCGGTATGCCCCGCTGGAGGAATCCATGGCGCTTGGTGGTTATGCCGGAAAAGTTGCGCACGTCGATCTGACGTCGCAGGCGATCGATTACCGGCCCATCCCCGAGGAGTGGGCGCGCAAGTACATCGGCGGACGCGGCCTGGGCGTTCGCTACGTCCTGGAGGCCGGGCCCACCGTTGACGCGCTCGGGCCCGAAAACCTCCTTTGCTTCATGAACGGTCCCCTGACCGGCAGCGAGGCCACGATGAGCGGGCGGCTCGCCGTCGTCACCAAGAGCCCACTCACCGGCACCGTGACCGACAGCCACCAGGGCGGCTGGACAGCCGCGCGCCTGCGCTGGGCCGGGTTCGACGGCGTGATCTTCAGCGGCCAGGCGGCTCGTCCGACCTACGCGCTCGTGCAGGACGGCAAGGTTGAGCTGCGCGACGCCTCCGACCTCTGGGGCAAGGGCTGCCACGAGACGATCCGCATCCTCAAGGAGCGCCATGGCGGCGACGACGTGAGCGTCGAGTCGATCGGCCAGGCGGGCGAGAACAAGGTGCGCTTCGCGAGCTGGCTCAACGAGAACGACCGCGCCGCGGGGCGCGGTGGCACCGGCGCCGTCGGTGGGTCGAAGAACCTGAAGGCGATCGTCATCAAGGCGGCGCGGAACTACCCGCGGGCCGCGAACCGCGATGAGTGGCGCGAGGCGCACCGCCAGGCGCTGGCGAAGATCATGGACGAATCCACGATCACGTCGCCGCGCAAGGGCGGACTCTCCGTGTACGGCACCAACATGCTCATGAACGTGACGAACACCATCGGCGCGCTCGGT
>JAKALX010000273.1 GCA_021823905.1 Chloroflexota bacterium
ACGAATCAAACGCTTGAGATCGGCGGACCTGGATCGAGCAAAGGCGGCCCCGTCAGTGCCTACCTGGATGCCGGGGCGCTGATCAGGGCGGCGAAGCTGAGCGGCAGCGATTGCGTCCATCCCGGCTACGGATTCCTGGCGGAAAACGCCGCCTTCGCCGCGCTCTGTGCCTCCGAGGGGCTCACGTTCGTTGGCCCGCCGCCAGGTGTCCTGTCGTTGTTCGGAGACAAGGTCCAGGCGCGCGCGTTCGCTCGCTCCACCGGCATCCCCGTGGTGCCCGGCAGCGACGCACCGCTGACCTCGGCCGACGAAGCGCTGGCCGTCGCACGGGACCTCGGCTACCCGGTCATGCTCAAAGCGTCAGCGGGCGGCGGCGGGCGCGGGATGCGCCTCGTCGAAGGCGCCCCGGACATGGCTGGCGCGTTTGAGCGCTGCCGCAGCGAGGCCCAGGCCGCTTTTGGTGACGGCTCCCTGTTCCTGGAGAAGGTCATCGCCCGGCCCCGGCACATCGAAGTGCAGATCCTGGCCGATGCTTACGGCAACGTGGTTCACCTGCACGAGCGGGACTGCTCCGTGCAGCAGCGGCACCAGAAGCTCGTGGAGATCGCGCCCGCGCCCGCGCTGGACCCTCAACTTCGAAGCCGGATCCTGTCCGATGCGACGAAGCTCGCCCGCGCCGCGGCGTACGTGAATGCGGGTACCGTGGAGTTCCTCGTATCGCCGGAGACCGGCGAGCATTACTTCATCGAATGCAATCCGCGCATCCAGGTCGAGCACACGGTCACGGAGCAGGTGACCGGTGTCGACATCGTCGAGGCGCAGTTTCGCATCGCAGCGGGCGCGTCGCTCGAATCGATGGGCCTCGGTAGTCAGGACACCGTCGGAACGCCGCGCGGCTTCGCGGTGCAGGCACGGGTGGTCGCGGCCGCGCCTGGCTCGATCACCGCGTACAAAGAGCCAACCGGTCCGGGAGTGCGGGTCGATGCCTGTGGCTACCTGGGCTACGCGCCGCCACCCCAGTTCGACCCGCTGTTCGCGAAGGTAATCGGCTCGTCCAACTCTTCCTCGTCGTTCGTCTCGGCCGTCGATCGGACGCTCCGTGCGCTCGATGAATTCCACGTTGCGGGCGTGCCTACGAACCTCCCCCAACTGCGCGCCATCCTGTTGGACCCGCGCTTTCGCGCCGGAGACGCCCGAACGACCTTGCTCGCAGAGCATCCGGAGATCTTGAGCGGAGCGTTCTCCAACGGCCGGGGCCCGCTTGAGCTCCTCGAGCAGCAGGCCGTGATCAGCGCTGGCGATACGGGCCCGCGCGCTGCTTCGCCAGCCGATCCGCGCAAGACACCGTCGTTGGAAGCCACAGCTGGTCAGCGCGCCGTGGAGTGCCCCACGGCGGGTGCTGTCGTTGAGATCAATGTGCACGAGGGCGACACCGTTGCGGCTGGTGACGTCGTGATGGTCATCAGCGCCATGAAGATGGAGACAGCAGTCACCGCACCGTGCACGGGCGTCGTGACGGCGGTGCAACGGCTGAGCGCCGGCGACACCGTTGCGGCCGGGCAGGTGGTGGCTGTGATTACCCCCGCGGCGGCTCGAACGGACCACCATGTTCCCGCTGCGACGCAGGTCCGGGAACAAACCTGGGCCCCGGTCCTGGACGAAATCAGCACGCTGCAGCGCATGGCCCAGGCCCGGCTTGCTCCGGGCTCGGAGGATCCCGGGGTCGTTCGCCAGCGCAGCCGGGGCAAGCTCACGTGCAGGGAGCGCATCGCGCTGCTCCTGGACGAGGGCTCGTTCCGGGAAGTGGGCAGCGTGGCCGGGTTCGCCTCGTACGACGACGAAGGCCGGGTGGCGGACTTCACTCCAGCCAATCACGTCGGAGGCTGGGGCAAGATCGACGGCCGCACCGCGATCGTGTGCGCGGACGACTTCACCTCGCGGGGCGGGCACGCCGACGGTGCGATCGGCGCGAAGAGCGGCTACCTGGACCGCCTTTCGCTGGAGCTGCGGGTTCCATCCGTGAGGATGCTGGACGGCTCGTCGGGTGGCGGCAGCGTCGCGGCGATGGTGCCTGCCCAGAGACAGGACGGCGAGAGCAGCGCCAAAGAGAGCACCGGCGCGATCACCGCGGGCCGGCCGCGGGTCACGGGCACTGGCGGATCCTTCCTGCCCGGGCACCTGGGGAGCAGCATGTTCGCCGAGCAGCTGTCCACCGTCCCAGTGGTAAACATGTTGCTCGGCAGTGTCGTCGGCATCGGCGCCGCCAAGGCCGTGCTCGGCCACTTCTCGGTGATGGTCCGCGACATCGCCCAGCTCTTCGTGGCCGGGCCCCCGGTTGTGAGCCACGCGATGGGTTACGACATCTCCAAGGAAGACCTCGGCGACTGGCGCATTCACTGCAAAGACGGCTCTGTCGACAACCTCGCCGAGACAGAGGAGGAGGCGGCCGAGATGACCCGGCGCTTCCTCTCCTACCTGCCGTCGAACGTTTACGAAGCGCCGCCCGTGCTGCCGCCAAACCCGAACGACCCGCCCGATCGCCGCGACGAAGAACTCTTCTCCCTCATCCCGCGCAAGCGCACGACGACGTTCGACATTCGCAAGGCCATCACCCTCTTGGCCGACTGGGGCTCGTTCTTCGAAGTCGGGCCGCTCTGGGGCACGGACCAGGTCACCGGCTTCGTGCGTTTCAACGGCCACCCGCTGGGCGTCATCGCCTCCGACAGCCGCCACGTCAACGGCGGCGCGCTCACCGCTGACGGCTGCGACAAGCTGACGCGCCACCTGGACCTGTGCGACCTGTTCCATATCCCCGTGCTGAACCTCGTTGACAACCCCGGGTTCGCAGTCGGTGTGGAGCACGAAATTTCCGGCACGATCCGAAGGGGCGGCGCCTGGATGATCGCCTTCGCTCAGATCAGCGTGCCGATCTTCACGGTGCTCATGCGTCGCAGCTTTGGCGTCGCCGGCAACAACTACGCGACGCCACAGTCACGGCCATCGGTGCGCGTCGCCTGGCCGGCCGCGGACGTAGGCGGCATCCCGCCCGAAGGCGGGATTGAAGCGGCATACAAGCGGCAACTGGCGGAGGCTGCCGACCCGGCGGCGTTGCGGGCCGAGCTCAACGCTCGAATCGAGAGCGCGCGAGGCCCGTTGGGACCGCTGTCCCGGTTCCAGATCGAGGAGATCGTCGATCCCAGGGACACCCGCCGCCTCGTCTGCGAATGGGTGGAGACCGCGTACCGGATCGCCTCCCAACCTTCCCGGCTCGTCCCCAGGGCGCTCCAATTCCGGCCGTAGTTCCCTGTCCGCGGCCAAAACCATCACGGGTGTCCGAAAGCCTTTCTCTCCTCACCCCTGCTCACGGATTCGGACCCCAGGCCGCCTCGTTGAGATAATCAGAACATTTGTTCTATACTGACAGACCATGGACGTGATCTGTGCCGTCGTCCCTCGATTCCTCGTTGCGGTTGCGCGGCAGGAGAATCCTGCGTTGCGGAAAGGCCCCGTCGTCATCGGGCAGTCGAGCGAAACGCGTGGCAGCGTGGTGGAGTGTTCGGAGGAGGCCGCCAGGACGGGCGTCGTACCGGGGATGCCGATCACCCGCGTGCTGGTGCTCTGCCCCTCCGCTGCGGTCGTGCCCCTGCGGCAGGAGCAGGTGGAGCTGGCCGAGCGCGCGTTCTCGACAGCCCTGGCGGACCTCTGCCCGGCGATCGAGCACGTTGAGCCCGGACACGTCCACGCGGATGTGCGGGGGATGGCAAAGCTCGCGGGACTCGCCCCGGAGATCTACCTGGCACAGCTCCAGGAGGCGCTGGAGGGGCGGACGGGGCTGCCGGTCCGGATCGGCGGCGCCTCCACGGTGTTCGTGGCGCACGCTGCCGCCGGCTACCTCGCGGAGCCCGCGCGATACGTTCCCCGAGCGGGGGCGTCCGAGCTCCTGGCGCCGCTCCCCGTGGAAGCGTTGCCGGTTTCCGCCGAGATGGTGCGGCGCCTGCACCTCTTCGGCCTCGAACGGCTCGAGCAGCTTGGCGTGCTGCCACCGGCGGCGTTGCAGGCGCAGTTCGGGCGGGAAGGACTGCTCGCGTGGCGCCTCATCCGGGGCGAAGAGCCCGGCCGCATCACGCCTGCTCGCGACGAGATCCGCGTCGTCGAGCGGATGGAGCTCCCGGCGCCCGCGGTCACCAGCCTGCCGCTCATCCTGGGCACGGAGATCCTCCTGCAGCGAGCGCTGCGGCGCCGGGAGATCAACAACCGGCCGCTGCGGCAGGCCAACTGGGTGGCGGAACTGGAGAACCAGGAGCGCCTGCCGCGGCGCTTCACCTTTCGCGAGCCGGCATCGGACCAGGCGCGCATGCTCTTCGTCATCCGGAATGCCATCGAGCGGCTGGTCCTGCCCGCCCCGGCCATTGGCGTGGAGGTCGCGCTGTCGGGTATCTGCAGCGAATACACCAGGCAGGAGCGGCTCTGGCAGAGCGGCCCGCGCGGCCAGGCGGCACTGGAAGAGGCGATCCAACAACTGAGCGCACGGACCGGAGGTCCGCAGATCTATCGCGTCGTGGAGGTGGAGCCGTGGTCAAGAATTCCCGAACGCCAGCGGGCACTGGCGGCCTACTCCCCCTGAACCTGCCGCTACCCGCCGCCGTCATCGCCGATTGCGCGGGTGTGCCAACGATGGTGCTCGCGCGGGGAACGCTGCGGCCCGTGGTGGCGATCACCGACCGCTGGCGCATCGACGACGAATGGTGGCGGACGGAGATCAGCCGGCAGTATTTTGCCCTGGAGCTGGAGGGCGGCACGCGCACCACGGTCTTCCAGGACCGTGTGACCGGCGACTGGTACACGCAGCAGTACACGGCGCCCGCGCGGCTGGCGGCGAGCTAGCAATGCGCAACCTCTCGCCCTACGTCGAACTGCACATGCACTCCTGCTGGTCGCTGCGCGAAGGCGCCAGCCAGGTAGAGGAGCTACTGGGGCGGGCCAAGGCGCTGGGCTACGACACGCTGGCGTTGACCGACCACGATGGCCTCCACGGGGCGATGGAGTTCGCGAAGAAGGCGTGCGCCCAGGAGAGCGGGCTTGGGCTCCGGCCGATCACCGGCGCGGAGTTGACGCTGACGGACGGGAGCCACCTGACGGTACTGGCGGAGACGGTCGAGGGCTATCGAAACCTCTGCCGGTTGCTCAGCCTCGCCTACAAATCCGACCGGGATGCCCCGCGCACAGACCGCGAGGCGCTCTTTGCGCACGGGCGCGGGCTGATCGTTCTTTCCGGCTGCCGGGAAGGAGAAATCACGCGGCTGCTGGATGCAGGCAGCACGGCATCCGCCGAGGCAGTCGCGGCGGAGTACCGCGAGCGGCTGGGAGCGGACCAGTTCTACCTGGAGCTCCAGCATCATGATGTCTACGGCGACAGCCCGCGCGTCGAGGCGCTGATCGCGCTCTCCCGGCGGCTGGCCGTCCCGCTGGTGGCAACCAACAACGTCCACTACCACGTGCGCGAACGGCACCGGCTCCACGATGTGCTGGTCGCGATCCGTCACCGCCGCACACTCGACACTTCGCACGAGCTCCGCCGCCCGAACTCGGAGTTCTACCTGAAATCGCCGGAGGAGATGGCGAAGCGTTTCAGATCGG
>JAKALX010000274.1 GCA_021823905.1 Chloroflexota bacterium
GGGCCGGGGGCGCCGTTGTTTGGCGGGTGCTACGGCGGTGGGGACCGGATGAAGAAGATGGAGGACGTGGTGCGGTTCTACGAGTACTTCGGGCTGCACGCGTCGGCGGAGGACCCGCGGCCTCCGGACCATCTGTCGACGGAGCTGGAGTTCATGAAGTTTCTTGCCTACAAGGAGGCGGCGTCGGCGTCGGTGCGGTTGCAGGCGTCGTTTCGGCGGGCGCAGCTGGACTTTTCTGAGCGGGAGGTAGGCCGCTGGCTGCCGGAGCTGACGGCTGCGGTGGAGGCGAACAAGCCGCTGCCGTTCTGGAAGTGGGCGGTAACGACGGCCAACGCCTTCGTCGCCGCCGACGCCGCCTACATGCGCTCGCTCTGACGGCGGCGGACGAGATAGGACGCCGATGACGACCACCGGGACCGCTTCGCTCGATCGCTACCGAAAGCGCTGGAGCTGGGAGAAGGCGACCTTCGGGACGCACTGCCTGAACTGCCTTGCGACCTGCCCCTACCGCGTGTTCTCGGCGGACGGGAAGGTGCTCTTCGAGGAGCCTGCCGCCGTTTTCGGCCAGGTCGAGGACGGCGTTCCCGACATGAACCCCATGAGCTGCCAGAAGGGCAGCGCCTGGAGCGTTCAGCTCACGGCGCCCGACCGGCTGCTCCATCCGCTGCGCCGGGTCGGCGAGCGCGGCTCTGGCGAATGGGAGGAGATCTCCTGGGACGAGGCGCTGGGCGAAGCAGCGGACGCGATTGTCGAGGCGATCGACTTCGAGGGCCCGGAGTCGGTGGTCTTCGAGGAGACCGTCGAAGGTGGGCTGCTCACGCAGGCGCCGTACCTGCGCTTCGCCGGGCTCATCGGCGCGGTGACGCTGGACGCCAACGGCCTCATCAACGACTTCCCGGCTGGCCACCACATCACCTTCGGGAAGTTTTCGTGCGCGAGTAGCGTCGACGATACGTTCCACACCGAACTGGTGCTCATCTGGCATTCGAACCCGTCGTACACGTCGATCCCCTACGCACACTACATAACGGAGGCGCGCTACCACGGGAGCCGTGTCGTCTGCATTGCGCCTGACTACAGCCCATCGAGCCTGATGGCGGACACGTACGTGCCGATCAAGGCGTCGACCGATGCGGCCTTCGCGCTTTCGATGTGCCAGGTCATCCTCGATGAAGGGCTCGCGAACACCGACTTCCTGCGATCGCAGACCGATTTCCCGCTGCTTGTCATCGAGAGCACGCGGCGCTTCCTGCGAGCGAGCGACGTCGTCTCCGGCGGGAAAGAAGACCAGTTCTACTGGTGGGACGAAGCGGCATCAACCCTGGCGGAAGCGCCTCGGGGCACGCTGGATCCCGAGGACGTTCGCCCCGCGATGTCCGGGAAGTTCTCCGCCACCCTGGTGGACGGCACGACGGTCGACGTTGTGCCGGTTGCCGAGCTGCTGCGCGAGCGGCTGCAGGAGTACACACCCGAGCGCGCGAGCGAGATCTGCGGCGTCAATCCGGAGGTCATTCGCGAACTCGCCCGAGAGGCCTCGCGGAAGCGAACCAAGATCCTCGAAGGCTTCAACACGCCCAAGTACTATCACGGCGACCTCATGGAGCGGGCGATGTGCCTGTTCCTCGCCGTGACCGGCAACTGGGGGCGGCCCGGGACCGGCATCCAGGGCCTCGCCCTTGCCGGCCTTGACGGCTACATGCTTTTCGGGATGAAGCAGAAGCGCGGCGTGGCGGAGACGATTCGCGTCATGGAAGGGGTCGAAGGCGCGATCGCGGCCCTGGGCAACCAGGACCCGGAGGCCTCCGACGAGATGGTGGGCTACGAGCTGCTGCAGCGCGGCGTCGTCTCGGGAACGGCCAGCCCGCCCGCCTTCTTCCACTTCTACCACTGCGGCTACAAGGACACCTGGAATCGCGCTGAGTGGAGCGATCCGACGATGAAGCGGTCGTTCGAGGACTACGTCAACGACGCGGTTCGCCGCGGCTGGTGGGGCGGCCTCGTCAAGCCGGGCCCGTCCACCGACCCGCAGGTGCTGTTCATCGTCGCCACCAACCCGATCCGGCGCCAGCGGGGCGGCAGCGACACGCTCCTCCAGAACCTCTGGCCGAAGTTGGAGAAGGTGATCGTCGTCGATACGCGGATGAGCGCCACCGCGCTCCAGGCGGACATCGTCCTCCCGGCCGCGATGCAGTACGAGCGCATCAACCTGCAGTACGCGATCACGCACAGCTTCCGCGTCGGCTTCAGCGACGAGGCCGTCAAGCCCCAGGGCGAAGCGCGAACGGAATGGCAGATCTTCCGGGCGCTCTCGGAAAAAGTGCAGGAGCGCGCCGCCGAGCAGGGCGTCAACGAATACCTCGACGGGCGGCGGCAGCCCCGGCGGCTCGATAACCTCGCCTCCGCGTTCACCCTCAACGGCGCCTACGAAAGCGAAGAGGCCGTCGTCGACGAGTGGCTTCGCGACAGCATCGAGGCCGGGACGCTGCCCGAGGACGGCACGCTCCAATCGTTGCGCGAAAAGGGGACCACCCGCTTCTCCGGTCTCGGCATGTTCGCGCCGGGCCTGTCCCTCGCCGCAAACGTCGAGCCGAACAAGACCGTGACAGCGTTCCAGTGGCACGTCGAGGACTTCGTGCCCTACCCAACCCTGACGCACCGCGCGCAGTTCCTCATCGACCATCCCTGGTTCCAGGAAGCGGACGAGGACCTGCCTCGCCACAAGGACACGCCCAAGATGGGCGGCGACTACCCGCTGCTCCTCACAAGCGGCCACTCGCGCTGGACCGTCCACGCGGTCTCGATGGGCAACCCGACGCTCTCCGGCACGCATCGCGGCGAGCCGCTGGCCATTCTTTCGGCGGAAGACGCACGGTCACGCGGGATCGCCGACGGCGACCTCATCGAGGTCCGCAACGATCGCGGCAGCTACGCCATCCGCGCGAAGGTCGCGCCGCGCGTCCGGCCGGGGCAGGTGATTGTTTATAACGGCTGGGAGCCTCACATGTTCTCAGAGTGGAAGGGGCCGAACGAGGTCGAACCGGGCATGGTGAAATGGCTTCATCTCGTCAGCCGCTACGGCCATCTGCGGTATCTGCCGTTCGGCTGGCAGCCCGTTCCCGCTGATCGTGCCGTTTTTGTGGAGGTGGCAAAGCTATGACCGCACCAACCGGCGTTTCGCCGGCTCCCATCACTCTGACGCCGGCCGAGCACGAGCAGATCGCTCGTGTTTTCGAGCACGGGCCGTCGCTTTTCTCGCTCTTGTCCACGATCAGGACACGCCGATTCGGACTCGGCTACCAGAGCGAAACCGGCGAAGAGGAGATGCAGGCCTGGTCAACCCACCAGCCGATTCGCCAGCGCGAAGGGCCGCTCGCCTACTCCTCGGCGCATCAACCCGTGCCGCTCACGGAAGTCGAGGAGGCGCTCCTTGCCTGGGCCGCCCTCGGCCCGAACGGCATCGTGGCCGCCGACATCCCGGTCCAGGGCGACCTCTCCAGCCTGATCCACTGGGCCGGCCGCACGGTCCCCGGCTCGAGCAACGATTTCAGCGTCGATCTCTTCATCATCAACGACGCGGGCGTGCACCTCTACCGGCCCGGCACCGAGCGGATGGCGCCGGTCGAGATCAACGGGCCCGCGGACTACTGGAAGATCCTCCACTGGTACCGGAACGGCCGCGTGAAAGTGAGTGACAAGCGCCCGGACGTCGGCTGGTTCACGGCTCCTCCTGGCACCCATAACGTCAACACGATGGGCGCCCCGCAGTACAACGTGAACCGGCCAGGGAGCACCTGGTTCCTGCCGGTCGGCGACGTGGGTCTCGAGTGGGTCAACCTCCTGCTATCGTCCTACCAGTTCTCCGGGTTCTATCTCCAGGATCCCGAGACGGACAAGCCGGCCGGCTGCGATCAGTGGATCCGGCCTGGATTCCTGGAGGTCGGCTTCCCGATCCCCACGTTCGACGAGCTCGCGCTGATGCTGCATTCGACGCAGGCAGCCTGCGTGGTCGAAAACATGCGGCTCGCCTGCGAGGCGCTCGGCCTCGGCGGCTGGGTGATGGGCGGCTACTCCGACGACCTCGTGCTTGGCGCCTATCCGGAGGTCGCCCAGGGGCTCGGGTTCTCCCACCTTGAACGCCAGCCCGCGAAGAATCCGTCGCGCACCGCGACCTGCCAGGGCCTGCGCGGCGTGCTCGAGGCGCACGTGACGCCGTCGCCCTGGTTCGGGAGCGCCGAGGCGCTCGTGAACCACGTTGTGAACATGCGCTACGCCCGCGGCGCCCAGCTTTCGCGCGAAGAGAACTGGAACGAGCGCTCGGGCGGTCCATTCAACGAGAAGACGCTCGAGCACGTGCTCGAACACCCGCGTTCCCACATCCCCGACTGGGTCGTCCAGGCCGCCATCGACACCGTGAAGTACATCGTCGACAAGTACGGCTGCGCGCCGGCGATGATCAACCCCGTGCGGGCGAAGTTCTCCTGCCAGGCTCACCACGTCGACCTCGACTACTACCGCCATTTCCACGCCGCGCCAGGCGGCGAACCGTATCTCGCTCCCGCTCAGCTTCTGTCGCACTTCCGCGACTGGCATCCCGGCGGAGCCGACCCGTATGAAGGGAGTGCGCGCTAGTGTGGTCCAATCCTGATGTCTTCACTACTGTGCTTCAGGTCGTTTACGGCATCATCCACGACCTGAGCGTGGCCACCTACATCGGTGGCGCAATCGCCATGGAGTACGTCCTCGGGCCCGCGCAGGGTTCGATCCCGCCCGCCCAGGCCCAGGTGATGGGCCAGAAGACGGCCGATCGCTTCCTCTGGCTGGTGTGGGGCTCCCTGGGACTCATCGTCGTTACCGGGATTCTCCGGCTCGACAAGCTCGGTCACATCTCGCTGACAAGCTGGCCGATCCTGGGGTCGGACATGTCGCTCGGACACGATTATGGCCGCACCATCTGGGCCATGCTCTTCCTCTGGTGCGTGCTCGTCGTCAACGGCCTGATCATGACGTTCTATCTCCGCCCGCGGCTCTCGGGCAAGCTCAAGGCCGGCACGACCACGGCCGGCGTCCAGGCAAGCATGCAGTCGAAGATGGAAGCGGCAAAGTGGGTCGGCCGAATCACGAAGGCGGATATCGTCATCGCCGTCGTGATCGCGCTCTTTGGCGCTTCTCTCCGGTTCAATGGCATCCTCTAGCGGAGCGCAACGTAACTGGAGGACGCATGGATTCCCTGATCGCGTGGCTCCATGCGATCGGCTGGTCGGCGTATGCCGGCGGTCCGATCACGATGGAGTGGGTGCTGCGATATGCGCAGCGGACGATGCCGCCGTCACAGGTGGCGGTCGTTTGCCAGCGAGCCGGGCACCTCTACCGCTGGTTCTCATTGGCCGCGCTGGCCGTGACCGGCGCCACCGGCGTGCTGCTCTGGCTGCAACTCGACAACGCCGATCTCGCGGGCCGGCCGCGCCACCCGCGGATGAGTCTCGGGGATCCGTACGGCCGCACGCTTCTTGTGCTGGCGATCGACTGGATGATCCTGGTGGCGCTGGTGAGCGCGATGGCGTTCTGGCTGCACCCGGCGCAGTCGCGCCGTTCGCGCCCGCACATGACCCCGGAAGAGATTCAACAGGAGCGCGCT